>JBBSGN010000078.1:0-8537 GCA_038254085.1 Chloroflexia bacterium
GACACCCGGTATGCCCCGCACAGGCAACCCCGGCATGTAGGGGTGGTTCGCGAACCACCCCTACATGCCGGGGTTGCCTGTGCGGGGCATACCGGGTGTCAGGCGTTTCAGGATTTTAAGGCTCTTGATAGCGATTCCACCATTTGCATCATAAACTCCGGCCAGACCATAGAAAATAGACGCTGGATAACCAAGATTCGGGTCGAACCGCACCGTATCATAGTACTTACAGGTTCCCTCAGGACTTGATATCTCATCAATTACAGCGAATATATGCTCTATGGTCAAATACTCCAGGTCGGCCGGTTTGATCCTGGCTGGTGGAGACTCATATCCGGATAAATATCTAAAGCTAACTACTCGCGACTTGCCATTGTTAACACGCACACGGATTTTCCATGTGGCATCAGGGCTTAGACCCCCACCCTCCATTACAACCAGCTCGTATTCTTGAACGCCTTGAGAAAGCCATTTGGCAAGTGCTTCGTTATATTGCTCCCTCGTAATGTTTATGCCGGGCGGTGATATTTCGCTTGTCGAGGGGCACGTCAAGGTAGCACCGCCAGGGACGGCTGTTGGGGTCTGACTTCGTACCTTTGCTAAGGTCGGAATAGCAGTCAGTCCGGGCGCAGGTACGGGTTGCTCTGCTCGGGTGCCACCCACCTTTCCAAAGGGTACAACCAACAAGCAGAGTACGAAGACAATCCACAAATGTCTCTTATTCATAGCTTCCTCTTTAGAATATTTAAGCTCTTCACCACCGTGCTACTACCCACATCGGGGGGCGCGTTGGGCCTGGGCTTTATCTCTACCGAGGCGGGGTAGCCAAAGGCGGGGTCGAAGGTCACTACATAGTCCACCTGGCTCTGGATGGGGCCGAAGCTGCCGCCGTTTATCACGTGCTCGATGGCGGCGAACTGCTGGTCCACCGTGAGGAAGCTGAGGGTATCGCCGGGCACGGCGGGGGTGGCGGGCGCACCGCCTGCGTCGGTATAACCCACAATGTCTATCTTATCCCCGGCCACGCGCAAGTCCCAGGCGCCCGCGAACGGCGCGAACGAGTCGTACTTGACCACGATCTCGTATTCCAGGATGTTGTGCGAGCGCCATTTAGCCAGCGCGTCCTCATACTGCTGCCTGGCTACGTTGATGCCCGGCCCCTGCTTCACTATCGTCGTCGGTCGCGGGCCGGGCGTGGTGATAAACGTCGCCTGGGGCGTTTCGGTGAACGTGGGGGTCGGGGTGGGCGTGCCGGTGATGGTAGGGGTGTCGGTCGGCGTGTTAGAGGGCGCAGGCGTGGACGTAGGGATGGGCGTGCCGGGGACCTGCGTCGTAGTCGCAATAGGCTGAGGTTGGGGACGCGCCGGAACGGTAGGCGTGGGCGACCCTGTGTCGCAGGCGCAAAAGGCAAGCGCCACTAGCAAGTAGAGAAGGACGTAGAGAAAGCGGTGACGGAGATTTTTCATGCGTAAACTTTCAGAATAAGGTTTATAGAAGACATGTCTCAGTAGTCGGTAGTCGGTAGTCGGTAGTCGGTAGTCGGTGGTCCTACGGTGCCGCAGCCAACTGGACGCTTGCACCCGGCATTACGGCTTGCCTGCCCGCGTACCACCCGTACACGCCAAGCGCAACCAGGCCCACCAGCAAAAGAAGGTATATCCAGGCGCTTGGCGAGGCCCACTTCACGGTGTCTGTGAAGCGGACGAGCGCGACCAATTGCAGGCCACCGAACACTACGTTCCCCACCATCGCGATCCCCACCCGCTGCCAATCGTTCTCCCAGGCGGCTGTGCCCACCGCAAAACCCAGGCCAATGAGCCACGCGCCTACCGCCCGCCCCGTGAGCGGCGTCAGCGCCCAGGACCACAGCGAGTTGGCCGCCTCCGGCACAATGAACAGCGCCAGACCCGCCCCCATCATCACAACCGCTTCCACCACCAGCAACGCCCGGAACCACGCGGGCAACGGAAACCGCCTGGGCGGATCGCTTCCCGGCGCGCGTAGCTGCAAGTAAAGCAAGGCCAGCATGAGCGGAGGCGCGGCAATATAGATAATCAGCCACGCCCAGGCCGTGAAGCGCGCCATCGCTCCGGGGCTGCTAAAGTGGAACCTATCGAGGTGGATCAGCGTGGCAATCAACGTCAACGTCGTGAAAAGCAGCATCCCTGGGTACACCGCCCGCGCCCGCGCCCAGATGCGCTCTCGTGCCGCCAGCAGTTCTATCACTAGCGCGGTGCAATACGCGCCCCCCAGGAACGCTGCCGTCAGTGGCGGCTTGATCGTCCACGAAAAGAGCGAATCGGTCTGGCCGGGGAGCAAAAAGAGCAACGGCCCGACCACCACGGCCAGGAAACTAATCGCAATCGTCAGCCGCCTGACCCCACTCGATATGGTCCGTACACCCGACACCTGCATCGCCTCCATAGACCCCCACCCCCTCGCGTATCCCCCAACCCTGTTGGTTGCCCGCACTTCTGAATGCGACCCACAGCACGGCGCGACAAGCTATGATGTCTGTGGCGAACGCCCCACAAGCCTCGGCGCTCTCGGTCTCTCGCATTATAGATTGCCCCAGCCCAGTCCGCAACACTTTCGCACATGGTTTACGCTTACTGCCAAACAGGGCTACCCCATAATAGTTCATACTCGCAGAAGAACTCACCGCAGAGGCGCAGCGATTTTTATTGTTATTCTCTGCGTGGTTCTCTGCGCCCGCTGCGCCTCTGCGGTGAGTTAATCGCCCTCCTTACCCTACCCTGACGCTTACACCACCCCTACGCATAACAGCAACCGACGATAGAGGTGTTATAATTATCCTCAACACTCGGTACTCGGCACTCGGTATTCGCCAGGAGCTTGCATGCCCCAGGAAATTATCATCGCCGGTGCGGGCGTAGCTGGTCTCACCGCCGCCATCAGCCTCAAACAGGCCGGGCGCCCCGTCCGCGTCATCGAGCGCAGCAGCGCATCAGGCGCGCAACGCTCGCCCGACTGGGACGCGGTTGAGAACTGGACCTCGGTCGAGGACTTACCCCTCTTTCTCGACCGTATAGGCATTGAAGGCTCGCGCTTCCGGCACGTCGGCTATGACGCCTTCTCGGTGATTGACCCCTACGGCAAGCGATACGACATCACCACCCCCCGCCCCTTCTTCTATCTAATCAAGCGCGGAGCAGGCGAGGGCGGCCTTGAGCATGGCCTCCAGGCTCAGGCTGAGGATATGGACGTGCCCATAGAGTACAGTGCGGCCTGCCCGCCTTCTCAGGCCGATGTGTGGGCTGGCGGCACGCTGGGTCAGGGGTCGCGCTTCGTCTCGGTCGGCTTCACCTTTCATACCGACCACCCCGATTGGGTGTGTGGCCTCGTAGACGTGAACATCGCGCCCCGCGCTTACGCTTATCTAACGGTGGTCGAGGGCGAAGGCACCCTGGCCGTCGTGCTGACCGAGGCGCGGCGCGAGGCCAACCACCTGCTTGATCGCGCAGCCGAGACCTTCCAGAGGCACACAGACCTGCAAATCAGCGCCCCGCGCAAGTCGGGCGGCAGTGGTGGCGACCTGGGCGCTTTCTGGCATGGCCGCGACGAGTTCGTCATCGGCGAGGCCGCGGGCTTCCAGGACTTTCTCTGGGGATTCGGCATCCGCCACGCCCTAACCTCCGGCCACCTTGCCGCTCAGGTCATTCTGAACGGCGAAGACTGGCAGAGCGCAGCCGACGCCACTTTGCGCCCCCTCATCCGCGCCTCGCTGGTCAACCGGTGGCTCTTCGACCGTATGCCGAACCGCGCCTATGCCCTCCTCATCCGCCGCTTCGCCACCGACCCCGACCTCAACGCGCTGGTGGGCCGATGGTATCACCCGCGCCGCATCCACCGCCTCTTGTGGCCTATCGCTGAGCGCCACTTCCGCCGCGAAGCCGCCCACCTCTCCGGCCACGAACGCTACCGCAACCGTACCCGGCCTAAGCGTGCAGAGTCAGGATATGGGGAGCGATAAGCTCACCGCAGAGACGCAGAGGGCGCAGAGGACCACGCAGAGAAAGACAATAATAACTCCGCGGTACTCTGCGCTCTCTGCGCCTCTGCGGTGAGCTCTTCTACGAGTGCGTATTATCACCACATGGCAATCAGACGCACAAGCCGCGCTACAGGGTAATAGCCGCAATCCACCCCACCGCCAGCGCCACCGCGCCCATTTCGAGCAGCAGGCTCATCGTCTTGATGCGCCCAGGGTTTTGCCGGTAGACGATCATACCGCAGGCTACCGATGCCGCGCCCAGAACCAGTCCTGTTATGTACCACTCGGTTCGGTAAGGCAGTATGCTCCACAAAGCCAGTGTCAGCAGCGCCGCCACCGCGAACGACCCCCAGGCCAGGGCCAGCGATCGTCTCAACCCGATCCTGTGTGCCAGGCCGCGCACGCCAGCCTCGGCGTCTGTTGTCAGGTCGGGCATGGTGTCGGCCAGGTGTATGCTCAATACAAGCACCGCGCCCACCGGTGCCACCCACCATAACTGCGGCGGGAAACCCAGGCCGGGATACACCCCGGCCCACGCCCACAGAGGCAGCGTCGGGAAGGCCACCGAGAAGGGCAGCCACGAGAGTACCGTGTACTTCAGCCCTGCATCGTACAGCAAACCCCCGCCCAACCCAATAGCCGTCAGCGCCGCAAACCACGCGCCAAGCGGCAGCGCGCCCACAAGCGCCACCAACCCGAACAGCAGGCCCATCGCCCGCGCCACACGCGGGCTTATCACGCCTCGCGCCACCGGCTTGTCGGCCCGGCCCGCGTCCACCTTCCGGTCAAAATAGTCGTTGAACGCCGAGATAGCGAACTGCATGGCGGCCTCGATGCCGAGCAGGTAGGCAAACCGTCCTAACGGCGGTAGCCCCTTCGCCGCCAGCAAAATAAACGCCCCCGCCGCTACCACCGTCAGCAGCGAAGGCAATGGGTGCAGCAGCCGCCATAACGCGCCTACTGGCGGTGTGGCTCTACCTGCGGTGGGGATCATATCGGTCTGCCGGGAAATATAAGCTGCGTCCTCTAGCCGAGCCGCTCGATGGCCCCAGGCAGCTCGGCCATGCTCATTACTATCGCGTCCGCCCCTGCGCCTGACCGCGCGGCCTCCTCCCAGCTTGTCCCGTGCAACTGAGCGGTCCGCCTCGCCTGCGCCGCAAACCAGATAGCTGATAATCCCGCGGTCTTTGCCGCCTTCACATCATAAACGGCGTGGTCGCCCACATGCACCGCATCTTCCGGTGAAGCGCTCAACCGCCCCGCCGCCCGTCGAAAAATCTCCGGGTTCGACTTGTATATCCCTTCCCCCGCGCTCGTCACGATCTCGCTGAAAAACATCCTCAGACCCAGCCCCTCCAGCGCCATCTCCACAAACGGCGGGTATCCCGCGCTGGAAACTACCCCCAGCCTGTAGCCTTTATCGCGCAACTGCTCCAACGCCGCCGCTACGCCTGGAACCGCCTCAACCGACGGCAGCAGCGCCTCCTCCAACTCCCTCACAACATCCTCGATCTCAAGCTCCGGCACGTCCAGGCCCATCTGCTCAAGCACTCTCCTGGTGCCCTCTATCGCGCTCAATTCCACGCCGCTATCCCTTACCCCTTGCCGCAACGCCTGAAACCGCTTGCTCGCCTCGGCCAGCATGCCCGGGCCCGGCCTTAGGCCCGCGATGGCCCCTCGGTCCGCCAGCTTCTCCAACGCCAGCCCCGGCAGCGTCCTAATCTCCAACTCTAACCAGCCGTCGCACGTCGCCAGCGTGTTGTGAAAATCAAACAGCACAACTTTCTTCATAGCCACCTCGCACCCGATTGTAACACACTCCTACCGCGTAGAACCCTCGCGCGAACCGTGAGGGTTCCACCAGCAATCGAGAGCTAATCAAGAATCCCCTAAACGCAAAGACGCAAAGACGCGAAGGCGCAAAGGACACCCAGAGAATGAATAAGGGGACAAGGGTTAGCGCTCGGCGGCTCTCGGTATGCACTCTGTATAGCCAGATAGCCACAACCTCGACAATAAAACTCTTTGCGCGTTCTTTGCGTCTTGGCGTCTTTGCGTTTCAACCCTCGATTATTGGCGGTCAGAACCCAACTAGCTCGCTGGCCGACTCAACTGCGGCAAATGACGTCTCGAAAACTCGTGCGCGAATTGTGGAAAACCCCATTGACAGAACTTCTGTTCTAATTTATTATAATCTCACAGTATAGAACATAAGTTCTAATAACGCTTCAGGAGGCACAAAATGAGATCACGCCCACTCGCCTACGACCAGGCCCCCATTTGGGTCGAGCGCACCGCCCCGCAGGGTCGCATTCGCAAGCAGGTGCCCGCTCTGCTTCTACTAGAGTTGCCTGGCTGCGATTTCTACAGCGTAGCCACCAGCGAAGAGTCCAACGCCATCGCCAACCCCAACTCGTTCGTGGGCAGGCTGCTCCGCGCTCACTGCGCTCTGCTGGCGCTTCAGCACATCTCCAACAACTAACTTAGGCAACTAAATTGTAATCGAGACGGACCAAAGTCATCAGCGAAACTCACGGAGGAATACTAAGATGGTCAGCTACACAAGGTCACACGGGGCCAACGCCCGCGCACAAGGTTGGGATGACCTGGACGAACAGGCGCAGAGGCGCGGCAATTGGCTCCCCCTCGACGCGCTCGACGACGAAGAACTATACGCGGGCACCCCCCAACTTCATGCTATACCCGCCCCACGCGGCGAGACCTACGCGCCCGCTAAAGCTCAACCGGGTCGCCGCGACCGCACAGCCCTTCACCCCACCCGCGCCCAGACCGCCGAGCGAGCCGTGGCGGCTCCCAGGCAGCGTACCCACGTCGAGACCGGCATGAAGGGCGTGCAGGCGCGCGCGGTGGCAATGGTGGCAGGGGCGGCCCTTTGCGCGCTTGCCCTCTACGTCATGTTGAGCATGGTCGTCGAGTGGACCCAGGTCAAGTTGGACGATTTCCAGTACGGACGGCCCCGCACCTTCCAACTCGATGCCTACGTGGGTCACAGCGAGACCGATGGCGTGCCCTCGCACTTCGTCGCCATGAACCTCAACCGCCGCGTGACCGTCCTAGAGATGCCCGGCAGCGATAGCTCTAAGGTATCAACTATCACTGGCCCCTACCTCTTCGGGCAGGGCGAAGACCTCACCCCAGTGCAACTGAACGCCCAGGACGTGAACGCGGACGGCAAGCCCGACTTGGTCGTATCGGTGAAGAACGAGCAACTCATTTACCTCAACGACGGCGCGACCTTCAAGCTGATGACGCCCGAAGAGCGTGCCGCCTTGCAGAAGACGCTGGCCGCCACACAGTCCAAAAGCGGTACGGGCGCGGCCCCCACCGGGGAGGCGGGTAAGTGAGCCGCGCCACCGCCCTCGCCTACGATCTGCCCGCGACCGCGCCTGTTCAAACCAGGCCCGACCGCCCGGCGCGTATTGGCTGCCACATCCTGGGAACCAACGAGCACAACACTCGCGGGGCGGGCACTGCCTCATATAGCGTTGCCCGCCCCGCGAGACGCCCCGGCTACCTGGAGCTTGTCGGGGCCGATCCCTTCGTCCCCTATGAGGCCCCAGCCCAGGACGGAACGCCACTCGCGAAGCCAAGATTGGTGAACGTTCGCCCGCTCGTGGGCATGGCGGCAGTCGCGCTGCTGCTGCTCCTCGTCGCAAGCCCGGCGTTCGCTATGCACTCATCTGCCCGCAAGTCCCTGATCCTCAGCGGCTACACCGGCCCAAGCGCCCCGCCTGTCCCGCAGCCACAACCCGCGCCTGTGATTGACCTATCTACCGCTCCTCAGCCTGCGCCGCAGCCAGCACCAGCACCCGCCGACCCACCCAAGCCCGCCCTCCCGGCCACAGACCACACCCTGGTTGCACCACCCAGCATCAGCGTCAGGCAGATCGACGCGGTCCTGCAGCAGTACGGTTCGCCCGCCGTAGGCACCGGCCAGGCCCTCTACGACCTGGGCGTGCGCTACGGCATTGACCCCGCCTACGCTCTAGCCTTCTTCGTCCACGAGAGCGGCTGCGGCACAAAGGGCGTGGCCCGCTTCACCAAATCGCTCGGCAACATTCGCTGGACCGAAAGCTACGACAGCTATGAAGGCTACCGTGCCTATAGCTCCTGGGAGGCCGGTATGGAGGACTGGTACAAGCTGATCACCGACCTCTATATCAACGGCTGGAACCTCCGCACCGTTGATGCCATCACCCCCGTCTACGCCCCTTGGGGCGACAACAACAACCCCGACTCGTACGCCGACTCCGTCAAGTCACTGGTAGACTCATGGCGGGGGAAATAATTATGAATTATGGAATCAAGAGGGCAATTCATAATTCATATGTTTCACGCCTCAATAGTCTTGATGCTTCCCCATTCGTTACGAAAAGGAAACTCTGTAGTAATAGCTCCTTAATAGATCGGTAAGTCTGTCTTTCTCATCTTTCCGCTATTGGCTATGGCTTGATGTTCGCCGCCAATGTGTCATGTAGTTAAGCTTTGCTGCATTCATATC
>JBBSGN010000079.1:0-8502 GCA_038254085.1 Chloroflexia bacterium
AAAGTCCCTTTCGCTCTGTGGTCTCGTTAAGCATTCTATATTTCTTATTTACTCACCTTACGCGGGCGCTTGAAGCGAACCAACTCCTCTTGTCACTCTAATACGCAGCGAAGAAAGACAAGGGGAGTCGGTTCATTTCTTCGCACAACCTCCGTAAGGTGAGTTATTGATTGCTCATTGGCCCGCGCGGCCGGCAGGCCCACAGTAAGTGCGGAGCGACCTACCCAATCAGGCACACTGCCACTCGGTCAGCATACTCCAATGCTCCACGTCGAAGCGGGCCTCGTTCACACGCGTGTATTCGACCCACTCCTCTATATAAGGTTGGCTCAAGTGCGACTCGAACGCCGCCTGGTCCGCATAGTTCTCGTAGAAAACAAAGCGGTGCGGTTCGGTTACGCTCTGGTGAAAGTCATAGTTGATGCACCCCGGCTCTGCTCGTGTCTTTTCGACAATCTCCGGGAACCGATCCAGAAACCCCCGCTCCGTGCCCGGTTGGACTGTTAAATAGGCGATTACCGTAACCTGCTTGGCTGCCATCTAGATAGCTTCCTCTCGACCTCCCCGCGTCTAATATTCTATGCCGACGCGCCGTCCTTCCTCAGCCGACTGTTGGATGGCATCGGTTATAACCGCGTTGCGATACCCGTCCTCGAAGGTAGCACCGTATGGAGCAACGTCTTTGTTGTTGATGATAGCATCGATCAAATGGGCGACCTCATGCACGAAGGTGTGCTCCCAGCCGATGATGTGCCCATGAGGCCACCAGTTGGAGTAAAACGGGTGAAACGACTCTGTCACAGAGACGTTTGTGAAGCCTCGCGTCTCCTTTCGACCGTCCTCCCAGTAAACTTCCAGTTCGTTCAGTCGCTCCAGGTTGAAACGAATGGAGCCTTTTGAGCCGTTGACCTCGAAAACTTGATAGTTCTTGTGTCCCCTGGCGAAGCGCGATGCCTCTAGCGTGCCCACGGCTCCGTTCTCAAACTCGATGATAGCTTCGAACGCGTCGTCCACGTCCACTTTTCCGACGCCACCAGGCATGGGCCGCTCCTTGACGAAGGTTCTGGTCAGGCCCATAACTGACTTGGGCTCACCCACCAGAAAACGACCTATGTCTATGATGTGAGCGCCGAGGTCGCCCAGAGCGCCGCTGCCTGATTGCTCCTTGTTGAGCCGCCAAATATAGGGCAAGTTGGGGTCGGCAAGCCATTCCTGCAAATATTGGGCGCGGAAGTGGTAAATCTCGCCGAGCGTCCCGTCCTTTATCAGATCGTATATCTGTCGAACAGCAGGGACGAAGCGGTAGTTGAAGGAGACCATGTGCTTGACATCGGCCTCTTTTACGGCATCGAGCATGGCGCGCGCTTCGGCTGCGGTGCGGCCAAGCGGCTTCTCGCACAGCACGTGCTTGCCTGCGCGGGCCGCGGCAATTGACGGCTCGGCGTGCTGGTCGTTGGGGCCACTGTTATCGAATAGCTGCACATCAGGGTCCTGAAGCATGGCCCGATAGTCCGTGTAGGCTCTCTCATATCCATATCGCCTGGCTGCTTCGCGCAGTGCTTCCTCGCTTCGGCCCGCAATAGCCACGAGCCTGGGGACCGCAGCAGGCGGATACATCATATAGGGCATGGCCTTATAGGCGTTGGTATGTGCCTTGCCCATGAAAGCGTAACCGAGCAGCCCAATGCCCACTACGGGTGGGTCACCCGCTGCCCTCTGCCCGGCCATGTTGAGAAAGCCGACTTCGTCTGACATCTACAGCCCTATCCTTCCTGATAGCATTTGGCTGCCCGCCCAGGCGTGCGCCTGATACTTCTGATCGGTGAGGGATCCGGCCTTGTCCCGCCTAGGCAGAGGCAAACACAGGCGCATCACCTTGATGTGAGTTGAGCACATCCATCAGGCTCTCAGCTGAGAAAAGCTCATCCAAAACCACATGTGCCGCGCCAATCACCCCACCCTGGAGGCCGAGGCTGCTCCGCTCGATCCTGAGCGAGCGGGTGGCCAGCGGCAAGGAGCGTCTGTACACCATTTCTCGAATGGCGGCCAAAAAGCTATCTCCGAGGTTTGCCACCCCGCCCCCGATGACTATCAGGCTCGGGTTCAGAAAGTTCACCAGCCCCGCCAACGTGTAGCCCAGGAGGCGACCGCTCTGCCGGATTTGCTCGGTGCTCCAGGCATCACCTTTGTCCGCCATTTCGCCCACGTCCTCAGCACTCAGAAACCCCTTCTTCGCGAGACGCTCCGCCAATTTAGCGCTCTGCCCTGATTGTGCGGCCATCTCTGCCGCGCGTCCGATGGCCGCACCTCCCGCAAGTGCTTCGAGACAGTTCACGTTCCCACACCGGCAGACGGCATGACCCGCCTCAAGATAGTCAACCTGAATATGACCTATATCCCCGGCGCAGCCCTGGCTGCCACGGTATAGTTGTCCGTGCAGGATAATGCCTGCGCCTATGCCCGTGCCTATCTTCACGAAGATAGAGTTAGCGACACCCATGCTCACGCCCGTAGCGGCCTCTCCTACCGCCTGAATGTTCACGTCGTTATCAACGTACACCGGGCAACAAAAATGCCTCTGGAAGTGCTCTCTTATAGGAAAGCCACTCCAGCCTGGCATTATAGGCGGGGAAATGGGAGTACCCGTGCTGAACTCTACAGGCCCTGGCACTCCCATGCCGATGCCCCACAGGCTTGATGGGCTAAATCCATTCTCCGCGAGGATATCCTTGAGGATTGTCACAACCTTATCCAGTACGGCTTGCGGACCCTCCCCCACATCGGCGCTTTCGGAGCGGTGGACCAGCACTCTAGAGCTTAGATCAGTGATCGCAACGTCCACACTGGTTGCTCCCAGGTCAACAGCGCCGATAAGACCTAGCTCAGAGGCGAAGCGCAATATTCGAGGCCTGCGCCCGCCGCGCGACTCCCCTATGCCCATCTCCACAACAATGTCCTTCTGCGCTAATAATTCAACGTACTGGGCGACAAGCGCTCTTCCCAGCCCTGTCTTCTTTACCAGGTCTGAGCGGGAAGTTGCCCCAGAGCGTCTTACCGCACTCAGCAGTGCGGACAACAGCACGCTATTGGCTGTGCTTGCGCTATTCGACCCACCGTTGCGTGTTGACTCTGTATATACCTGATCTTCCATGGGGCATATCATCCTAATCAGACATTGCGGGACCTAACCTAGCGGGACCTAACCTATAGGCGATGTCGCTTACTGAAAACTATACCACGCCAGCCGGGATCAGGAGCCGGGCCGCTTACGAGCAAGGGCCACCGCCAGGATGATAATGACACCCCGCACTATCTGCTGCTGGCTGGACTCAAGGCCCATCAGGATGAGGCCGTTGTTGATAAGACCTATCATTAGGGAGCCAAGCAGCGAGCCGATCACGGAAGCGTTACCACCAAACAGGCTGGTGCCTCCTAGAATAACGGCGGCGATCACAGACAATTCGTCTCCCTGCCCCCACTGGAAGCGCCCGGAGTGCAGACGGCCTGCGTACAGCATGCCAGCCATAGCCGCCACCACGCTGGAAAAAGTGAGCACCATCAACTTGATGCGCAGCGTCTTCACGCCGCTGAAGCGTGCCGCCGACTCATTGCCACCTGTGGCGAGCACCTGACGACCATACGGGGTCTTGCGGAGCACGACCTGGCCCACCACAACGAGCACAGTAGTCCATATGAGCAGCGAGGGTATAGGACCGAGGTTGCCCGATCCGAATATATTATTGTACAGGTCGTTGAGAATAGGCACGGGAGCAGTTGCGGTGATCCACTGGGCCACGCCGTTGGCGATGCCCAGCATACCCAGTGTTACCAGGAACGACGGAATGCCGACGCGAGTTACTAGCAGTCCGTTCACCAGGCCGACCACAAGCCCTGTGAGCAAGCCTACTACGATGCCCACAGGCACACCGAAGCTGCCTATAGCCATAGCGGTGGTTACCGAGGCGAGTCCTGCCACCGAGCCGACGGACAGGTCTATCTCAGCCGCGCCTATCACAAAGGTCATCGCCACAGCCATTACCGATATAATAGCTGTCTGGCGTACGATATTGAGAAGATTGTTGGGGTCGAGGAAGCCTGAGGAGTTGAGAAACACTGAGAAGAAAATAAAGAGCAGCACGAAGCCGATATAGACGACGTACTGTCGCCAGTCTACGCCGCCCACGCGCTCACGCAAGCCCACTGCGGGCACAGAACCGCCCATGGATGGGCGTGCTGCTTCGCCGTTTGGATCGGTGCTCGTTATAGGGGGCTGCGTGCCAGCCGCAGCCTGGGTATCAGATTCGACATTAGGCGGTTTGGACGACATGGTGCAGCATCTCCTCTGTCTGGATTTCCTGACGCATCAACTCTCGCTTGGAAACGCCGTTTCTCAGCACAACCACGCGGTCGCTCACCGCGAGCAGCTCCGTCAACTCCGACGAAATGACTATTATGCCCTTGCCGCTGTCGGCGAGCCTGCGTATCACATCGAGGATTTCGGTCTTGGCCCCGATGTCTATGCCTGCGGTTGGCTCGTCCATGATGAGGATGTCAGGCTCATACGCGAGCCACTTGGCGATAACCACCTTCTGCTGATTGCCTCCCGACAGTAGACGCACCCGTTTAAAGATCGAGTCTGTTTTTACGCGGAGGCTCTTGACGAACGACCTGACCAGCTTGGTCCCGCGTTTATCGTCAATAAGGCCGCCTTGCTGTATTCTGCCCAGGAGAGGCAAGAGCAAGTTGTCCCTGACGCTGTGGTCGAGCACCAGACCTTGCAGACGCCTGTCCTCAGGTACGAGGCAAATGCCTGCGGCCAGGGCATCGTCCGGGCTGTGAATATCTATCGGACGACCATTCACCTCCACTGTACCTGAGCTTATCCGGTCTATGCCGAACAGCGCGCGAGCAAGCTCGGTGCGCCCGCTGCCCATGAGGCCCGCAATGCCGAGTATCTCTCCTGGGTAAAGACTGAACGACACATCGCGCACGCGCCTGCCCGATACGAGGTCGGTCACTTCCAGGATTGGTATGCCGCTCCTGTCCACCGAGCGCTCTTTCCAGGCAAATGCCTGCTCCATCTTCTGGCCGACAATCTGCTCGATCATCCGCTCCATCGTGAGATCGGGCACGCGCTCGGTTATCACCACACGCCCGTCGCGTAGCACCGTCACCCTATCGGCCACCCGGAATATCTCCTCCATGCGGTGGGAGATATAGATGAGGGAGATGCCCTGACTTTGTAGCCTGTCCATCAGGGCGAATAGCGTCTCGGTCTCAGTGGCCGTGAGTGATGAGGTCGGCTCGTCCATAATGAGCACGCGAGCGTTAATGGAGAGCGCCTTGGCTATCTCGGTCAGCTGCCAGTAGCCGGTGCTGAGGTTAGCCATCGGGGTGCGGGGATCGACTTTCACGCCGAGCTGACTAAATAGGTCGCGGGTGCGACGCTCGGCCTCTTTGTCATCGAGCAGCCCGCCGACTGCGCGAGGCTCCCGCGCCAGGAATATGTTTTGAGCGACGCTCAGGGTGGGCACGAGCGAGAACTCTTGAAAGATCATCGCTATACCATGCTGCCGAGCGTCCTCAGGACTCTTTATCTGGACGGGCTTGCCATCTACTTCGATGGTGCCGCTGTCCGCCGAATAGATACCTTCCAGTATTTTCATCAGGGTAGACTTACCGGCCCCGTTGCCGCCTACGAGGGCATGCACCTCGCCCCTCTTGAGCTCGAAGTCCACGCCATGCAGAACAGGGATTCCGTTGAATGCTTTGGCTATTCCCGACATACGAACGGCTGGAACGGTATCGCTCACGTCTTTGCTCCGGGTGCCCTCTGGACGCTGGTGCCGGACCCGGATGCCCGCACACGTGGATGCGCGGGCATGTCCGGTGTCGGTAATACTCTATCTCAAGGATACGTTTCCACGCAATAGCCTCTACGAAGACATTACGTGCAGGCTCTGTTATTTGCCCGCCGATTTGAGGTCGGCTGGCGGGTCCTGGTGGTACACTGTCTTCCAGGCGTCCAGTACGTTATCCTTGGACACGGGGAGAGCGTTGAGGGCCACATAAGCAGGAGCCTGTTTGCCGAGCAAGGCATACGCGGCGAGGTTGGCCTCGTTCACACCCTGGTCGAACGGGCGCTGAGCGCCCAGGCCTTTGATCATGCCGCCCTTAGCCATCTCGATAGCCACGTTCTTGCCGAGGTCGCAGGTGGTAACAACCAGGTCGGTGCGGCCTGAGCTGCGAACGGCAGCCATTACACCCTCGGCAGGCACGTCCCAGACGGCCCAGATGCCGTTGAGGTCGGAGTGCTTGGTGAGCATCGCGGAGGCTACCTTCTCCGCATCGCCTGCGAAGTCGGGGCCGCTGATGCCCTGCTCCTCGACGATCTGGATGTCCTTATAGTTGTCCTGGATGGTCTTCTTGAAAGCGTCGTATCGCTGCTTGGTCACAAAGAAGTCGGCTGCGTGGAAGATAATGCCGACCTTGCCCTTGCTGTTGAGCGCCTGTGCCATGAGGTGGCCCGCCGCCACTCCGTTACCGTAGTTGTCGGCTGAAACGACGCTCACGTAATCCTTGCCCTGCTGTAGTCCCTTGGGCACGTTGTCCATGAACACCAGTTTGACGCCCGCGTTGGCTGCCTTCTTGTAGGCATCGGCGGTAGCCACAGGGTCTGTTGGGATGGACACGATGATGTTGGGCTTTTTTGCAAGCACGGTCTCAATGTCGGAGACTTGCTTTTCGGGCTTGAAGTTGGCGTCCGTCACCGCGATCACATTGATGCCGAGCTTACCGAACTGCGACTTGAGGCCGTCAACTTGGGCTGTGGACCAATCGTTGCCCGCGTAGTGCAGCACGATGGCTGCAGTAGCGTTCATGCCCTTGACCTTGGCGATCTCGTCGTCGCTGAGCTTGACCTCAGAGGCCGATGTAGGCTGTTCACCGTTGGGGCCGGTGCTGTAGACCTTGCTCTCCAGCGCTTTGAGGGCTGCCGCAGGATCGCTCGCGCCACCTGCGCTGCCTGTTGTTCCCGTGGTCGCTGTGCTCTGGCTACCAGCCGTGCCGGTTGTCGCGGTAGGCGATTCAGAGCCGCCACAGGCAGAGAGCAGGATGCTCAGCACCAATACCATGATGCCGATGACCGTAGACGTTCTAGTCCGCTTCATTGTTGGTTCCTCCTATGGTTCTGTACTTGGACGTGTTTCGAGGTTGTACCGACGCAACAAGAGCGAGTCTACCGGTATCGGCCCAGCATTGCTTCCAGGCGCTCGCGGCTAAGGATTGCGCCTTCTGTAGCCGGTCCGGTGTACCCATCCTGTTCCATAGTGATCCAGCCGTCGTAATTGCGGGCGTGCAGGGCCTCCAGGATACCTTCAAAGTCGACCGCGCCTTCACCAAGCGGCAGGAAGTTGCCGTCCTTATAGTCCTTAAGGTGGATGTAGCGAATGCGATCACCGTACTTGCGGACGACTTCAGCCGAGCTGCCGCCTGCGGCGTCTATATGCCCGGTGTCAGGACAGAAGTTTATTCGTGTGTGGGGGAACACCTTGTCCATCTGCTCGAGCGTGGTGACGCAGGTGCCAAGGTGTGGGTGATAGCTAGCGGTCAGGCCGTACTTCTCAGCGATGTCCGCTACGCGCTCCAGGCCGGCGGCGAGCAGAACGTAGTCATCTTCCCTGACTCCGGAAGCGCGCACCGCACCGCCGCCCACCACGATATGTTCCGCGCCGAAGTCGGCAGCCAGGGAGGCGCCCTTCTCGATCCGCCACAGCTCGTCGTCAAGAATGTCGGGGTAGATGAAATTCGCTCCTGCATACACGGCCACCAGCTCAAGGCCAGTGTCGCGCATCAGGGAGCGCAACGCATCTTTGTCAGCTTCGTAAGCGACTAGATTACCGTCGAAAAGCTCAAAACCCTGGTAGCCAGCCCTTGAGATCTCTCTTAGGGCTACCTCAGTGGGGCCAGTGGCGAGGTAAAAGAGGTCCTTAACCGAGGTGACTCCTGCCGGGTGACCGACCACACCTCCCCAAGCGTTCATTTCGAAACCGAATTTCATTCGGTTATCCTCCTACTTCTTTGCAAGATGAGGTCGTTGTTAGTCGCCTGCTACTGCAATATCCTGGCCTGATCCGCCGACATCGCAGGAGAATTCTGCATACTAAAGCGATAGTTTGTATTCTAGCAGAAAGATTTCTGCTTGTCAATACCTAAGTCTACCAGTAACTGTCCCCCAAACGGTGGGCGAGCTTTGAGAAAGATGTTTGAAGGAGATGCAGGAGGGACGAGATACCATGTTCCCTGTATGCTGGGAGGTTTCTACGCTAGGTGAGCAGCACACACTAGGAAGGCGGCAAGCACTCCCTGTTTGCTCTCGTAGCCCCGCACTGTACGTGAGCGGATTTTGCCGTTGCCTATCATCTGCTCAATGAGGTTGTTAATGGCAGGCACCTTCAACTGTGCCCCCCGCTCTGTGAGATAGAAGCGGTATCTACCCCAGTT
>JBBSGN010000080.1:0-8498 GCA_038254085.1 Chloroflexia bacterium
AGCACCGCCGGGTGCTGGCGGAACTGGTAGGGCCAGCGGAAAGGTAATCAGCTACCCTGTCTTGGGCGGGCTGCACCATAATTACAAACGGGCCGCGTAAGCGCAGATGTGCTGTGTAGCCATTACAAGTGTTGCAACAATTGAGAGCCGCCCAGAACAAGGCGTACTGCTGCGAGAGGGGAGGGGAGCCTAAGCGGCAAGCCCAAAGGCTGCGGACACGAACCGAACCTGGCTCCTGATGTCTCCCCTGGTTGTTCCACTTACCTGCCCTTTGCGAAGTTGGTTTGTTGCCTCATACCCTTGAAGTGTGCGCCATGCCGTCTCGAAGGACCAGAATCCCATTCCTGGGTTCACCCTGCGTTTGATAAAGCGGTGATCCTGCTCGACAAGGTTATTCAGATACTTTACTGGCCGCAGCTTACAACCTTGTAGCATAGCACCCTTCTTAAGTTTGTCGACCGCTTTAGGGTAGGCTGGGTTCTTATCGACGTTGATCACACGAGGAGGTACCGTGTGTCTGGCCCGGAGAGCTTTGCGGAAGAAACGTTTGGCAGCCTGTCCGTCACGAGTGGGGCTGAGCATGAACTCTATTGTATTGCCATCAGAGTCCACGGCTCGATATAGGTACAGCCATTGGCCCTTGACCTTAATATAGGTCTCGTCTACGCGCCAGGAGTCATTGGTGGCTCTCAGTTTGGTACGGCAACGCTTTTCCAGAATAGGAGCGTAGTGTTGGACCCAGCGATAGATGGTGGTGTGGTCAACTGAGAGGCCTCGCTCAACCATGATCTCTTCTAAGTCGCGATAGCTCAGGGAGTAGCGCAAGTACCAGCGCAGGCAAAGCAGAATAATTTCTGGCTCAAAATGGCGGTATTTGAACATCTTAGGTCGACGGTCGTGGGGCATGAGCATGGCTCCATTTGCAAGTGGCCGTGGCTAGTGAACCATACTCTACCAGACCTGCTCAGTTGTTGCAACACTGCCTATTGCCCCGCGACGCCCACATGCGGCTCTGAGTCTGCCCATCGCCGCCCGTAATCGTAACAACGGGGGGCTTTTGGCAGATAATGATATAATCGCCCTGTATGAGGATATGCTTTCTAAACCCCCAGGGCTATGTTGAAAAGCACCCACCACTCGGCAAGACCGATACCGGCGGCCAGGTTGTGTATGTGCTGGAGCTTGCCAGGGCTCTCGGCAGGCAGGGCGTGGAAGTTGACGTGGTCACCCGCCGGTTCGGGGGCAAGGAGCAAGTCGAAAGGTTGGGGCCGAACGCTCAGATAATCCGCATCCCCTGCGGCCCTGATGAGTTCGTGGTAAAAGAACAGCTATTCGAGTTGATGCCCGAACTGGTCCGCCGCCTCTACGCCTACATGAGGGCGAACAACATAGAATACGATGCCATACACTCACACTACTGGGACGGCGGCTATGCGGGGCTTCTACTGCAGAGGCGGCTGGGCATCCCCCATATCTTCACGCCGCACTCGCTCGGTAAGTGGAAAGAGCTTGAGATGGCGCAGGAACGTGCGCCCGGAGAAGGGCAGGCAGACGGGATGTACCGCTACCAGCAGCGTATCATGGTCGAAAAAAGGATCATGCGCTCGGCGGATGCGATCCTCATGCTCAGCGAAAGGCAGCGAATCAAGTTGATTCAGCACTACTCCGTAGATTTCTCGAAGATTCGAGTCTTCTACCCCGGCGTGGACACCCGCGTATTCAAGCCCCGCAAGGGACCTGCCCCCAATGCTGATACGACGACCCGCAGCGTTCTGGTTGTGTCGCGTTTCGTACCCGCCAAGGGCATAGACCAGGCGATTGACATATTCAACCTGGTAGCGCAGCAGACCGACTGCCATCTGAACATAGTTACGGCAAGCCAGGCCGACTGCTTCTCCGAGGAGGAGGTCAGCTACGGGGAGGCAGTGCAGGGCCGAGTGCGGTGCTACGGGCTTGAAGATCGCGTTACATTCCTAGGATCTGTGCCCCAGAGAAAGGTTCTGTCCGAGCACTATACAGATGCTGACATATACCTGCTGCCGTCGCGTTATGAGCCTTTCGGACTCACCGCCCTCGAGGCGATGGCCTGCGGCGCTGTGACCGTAATATCGAGAGTAGCAGGCAGCCGCGAATTGATAATAGACGGGGTGAACGGATATATCGCCGACATGCGCGACCAACAGGGAACAGCCGACCTCATAGTGGCTCTGCTCAACAACAAGCGGGAGAGAAAGCGCACATCGCGAAACGCCGAGCTTACCGTACAAAAGCACCTGGCCTGGGACGTGATCGCAGGGAGCCTCATAGCTCATGTGTACGCCCGTGGGAGCCATAAATGAGCAGCGCTGTGCCGTCAATCGCGACGTTACCCGACCAACTGGCGGCCCTGCCGGCGGGCGAGCGGGAGCGCTTGGACGCTATCTTCGCGGTGACACAGAGTAGAGGCGACCTCGTGCCGCCTCCAGAGATGGAGGCCTGGATCAGGCGCTCGTTCGGGTCAGTGGAGGCCGTGCGGACCCAGCTTGTGACTAAAACCCTCAACCGCTGGACGCTTGAAGGCTCGCTGTTCAACGACCTCCGCGCCCGGCGTCCCGTCGAGAACCGCATCCAAAGCGCGGTCGCGGGGCTGGAAAGCGACGGGAATGACCCCTTCTGCAGCCCACTTACAGGCACGCCCGCCGACACATTCGGCAGGGTACAGGGCAAACTGTCAATCACTGCTAGCAACGTCGCCAAGTACGACGGCCTCCACTCCGTCGTTATAATGAACGAGCACAACCCGCTCGCCTGGTCGCAGGAGCGTGTGGCCGACGCATTCGAGACGGCGAAGAGCTGGCTGGGGGAGGCGCACCAGGACCGCGTGGAGGCTATTTATCCTTTCATCATGTGGAACTGCCTACCCCGGAGCGGAGCGTCGCAGATGCACGCCCATATGCAGGTGGCGCTGGGTGAGGGGTCCGCCTACGCCCGCCCTGAGACATGGCGCCGCGCCTCCGAGGCATACAGGCTGCGCTACAGACGTGCCTACTTCGATGACCTCTACGCGGCCCACCGCTCGCTTGGGCTGGCGGGCAGTGTCTCGGGCACAGGCTCTGTTCGCTGGATAGCTCACCTCACACCGCTCAAAGAGAAGGAGCTGATTTTGCTCTCCCCTTCGCTGGATGAGAGCTTGTACAGCGGCATATACGCGGCGCTGCGGCTCTACCTTGACGCGCTCGGCGTGGTCGCGTTTAATATCGCCCTGTATATGCCGCCGCTCGCGCCCGCAAGCGAGGACTGGTCCGACTTCCCCGTGATCGTGAGGATGGTGGACCGGGGCGACCCGGCGAGTGCCACCAGCGACATAGGTGCTATGGAGCTGTTCGCTCAGCCCGTAGTGGCGTTCGATCCCTGCAGGCTGGCCGATCTCGCCCGCGCCAACGCCCTGGGCGGGTAAGTGTGGCAAAGAATGCAGCCCAGGTCTACATAGCAAGGAGGGTGACCCGTTATGCATATAGCTTTCCTGAACCCGCAGGGTAACTTCAATGCCGCTGACAGCTACTGGACGGCCCACCCCGATTTCGGCGGGCAGCTTGTCTACGTGAAGGAACTCGCGCTCGCCATGGGGGGCATGGGGCACCGCATAGACATCGTTACGCGCCAGATCATTGACCCTAAATGGCCCGAGTTCGCGGCTCCTACTGATGCATATCCCGGCCACGACAATGTTCGGATATTTCGCATCCCCTGCGGCCCGCCCACTTTCCTCCCCAAAGAAGAGCTGTGGCCCTACCTGGGCACCGATTTCGTGCCCCGGCTGCTCGACCTCTACGCAAAAGTGGGCACCATGCCGGACGCCCTTACCGCCCACTACGGCGACGGAGGCCTCTGCGCGTCCATAATAAGCGAGCGCACCGGCATTCCTTTCACGTTCACTGCTCACTCGCTGGGCGCGCAGAAGATGGACAAGCTGCAAGTGAACCGGGGCAACCTTGCCCAGATAGACGAGCAGTATCATTTCTCCCGCAGGATTGTGGCCGAGCGCCTTGCGATGAGCCGCTCGGCCGTGAACGTGACCAGCACCTCGCAGGAGCGCTACAGCCAGTACACGCACAACGCATACAGGGGAGCAATTGACGCCAGCGACGACGCGCGGTTTGCCGTGGTTCCACCAGGTGTCGCGCTTGCCATATTCGACCGCTCGGCCAGGTCAGCGGGCGAAGACGAGACGTATCACCATATCGAAGAGATGATGGAGCGCGATCTGCAGCCGGGGCGGCTCGAACTGCCCTGCATCGTTGCGTCCAGCAGGCTCGACCCGAAGAAAAATCATCTCGGGCTTGTGGAGGCGTTCGCGGGCAGTCCGACCCTGAGGGAGCGGGCCAACCTTGTGATAGTTACCGGCGACCAGGACGAACCGCTCAAGGCGTACGGGTCGGCAGGCCCTGGCGAGCGGGCGGTGCTCGACAGCCTCCTCGCGGTAGTAGAGCGCGCGCAGCTTCGCGGGCAGGTGGCGATGTTTGCCCTGCGTGGGCAGGGCCAGCTCGCCGCAGGGTACCGGTACTTCGCACGCCTCCATTCGGTATTCGCTCTCACCGCGCTGTACGAGCCTTTTGGGCTTGCACCGCTGGAAGCCATGGCGGCAGGGCTTCCAGCAGTTGTGACCAAGTTCGGCGGCCCGAGTGAAAGCATGCGCTCGGCAGACCATGACTATGGCGTGCTGGTTGACCCCACCGACGCCATGGAGGTGAGCGCGGGACTATTCTCTCTTGTCAGCAGTGTCGAGCGGTGGAGCCACTACGCCGAAGCCGGGTACGGGCGAGTGCTTGAGCGCTATACCTGGGAGCGCACCGCCGAAGGATACCTGGCGGCGCTTGCCGGGCGAGGGCGAGCAGTGGACGAACCTGAGGAGGAGATACGCGCATCCTCCCAGGCCACTCCCTCACCGGAACCCGAGCCGGAGCCGAAATCGGCCCCTCCGCAACAAAATACTCGACCCATGCCCGAGGGCGCGCCCTTATCAAACGAGCTGGATATACCGTCCTACTTCACGGACCCGCGCGCCGGCAGCAGCACAGCCCTGGAAGAGCTGGATGACCTTTACCTGAAGCTTGACGTGCTCGCCATCGGGGAAACGCTCGTTGATTTCATCTCACACGAGAAAGTGCGGTCGCTGCGCACGGCGAAGCAGTTTACCCGTTATTTGGGCGGGGAGCCTGCTAACGTAGCAGTATACGTGGCAAAGCTCGGGCAGCGCTCCGCGGTGCTCTCTATGGTGGGCAAGGAGTTCTTCGGCGAGTTCCTGGAAGAGCAGCTACAGCGTCACGGCGTCAGCACCGAGGCCCTGCACTACTCCGAGGAGTCTCCGACCACGACGATGTTCACCACCCGCACAGTGAGCATCCCCGACTTCGAGGCAAACCGTGGAGCTGACAGGCTGCTCGACATCAGAGACGTGCCGGAGGAGCTTATAACCCGAGCGCGGGCGGTGCACACCTCGGTCTTCGCGTTGTCGCAGGAGCCGCAGCGTTCGGCGGTGCGGCGCGCCCTGCGCCTCGCGGGGCGGCACGGCAAAATTGTGTCGCTTGAACCGAATTACGCCCCTCGTATCTGGCCCGACAAAGAGGAGGCCTGGGAAGTTATCGCCGAGGTGATGCCTAATGTGACGATAGTCAAGGCATCGCTTGAGGATGCCCGCCGCCTGTTCGACTACAACATGAGCGAGGACGCGCTCGAGGCTGCATGCCTGCACAATTTCCACGATCTCGGCGCGAAAGTGGTAATCGTGACCCGCAGCGGTGGGTTCGTCACGGTGTCACACGGCGGTACGGTAGAGAAGGTGGGGCCACTGCCCGCGGTTGAAGTGGAGAGCGTCACAGGTGCGCGGGACGCATTCTGGTCGGCGCTGCTCGTCGCTCACCTGGACGGCAAGCCCTGGCCCGTCTGCGTGCGCTTCGCCCACGAGGTGGCGACTATCAAGCTGCGCGTCGTCGGTCACGTCGAGCACATGATAGATCGAGCGGCGATCTACGAGCGGCTGGAAGCCGTTCGCTAGCCCGCCCGTTCCTCTGTTGTTTCCCTATGCTGCTCGCGCTGCTTTGAGCGGCTCGCTCGGAGGTCGGCAAATAAGGTTGCCCAAGTCAACACAGCTACCGCAGTTGCCGGAGTCAGAGGCCGAGCACACAGGCGCCTCGCCTGCAGGTGCTTCCCCCTCCGCGCCGCCTGCTCTGGGGCCTATCCCTCCCCTGGCCTGGCGGCGCGCTTTGCTGTTCAGCGCGGCGAGCATCGGTGCGGGTATGGTGTTTGCCTTCTTTAATGCACAGTTGCCCCTTTATCTACGCTCGTACGGCGTGAGCCACCAGTGGATCGGGCCGCTGACGAACGAGCGTTCATTTGCCGGGGCGATAGTGCTGCCCATTGTAGGGCGCTGGAGCGACCGTGCACAGACGCGCCTGGGCAGGCGCCGCCCTTTCTTTCTCATCGGCATACCCCTCATGGCGGCAGCGCTGGTGCTGCTCGGCCTGCACCCTCCTTTCTGGATCATGCTCGGCACGGTGTGCCTGGCGGGAGGGTAATGTCAGATTTGGGGATACACATCTCCCCTTCTGCATGTTCAGGGCACGACAAACCATTGTTGAACGGGGCTGTCAGGCCACCATCAGTTGCTGTTGGAGGACATCAAACCGCTGCCGAAACATCTGTCGCTGCTCAGAGAGCGTCACCTTTTCTTTGGGCCTGGTACGATGTCAAGGGCGGCTCAGCTTTGACCCAGGTGGGCGGCGGTTTTTGACCCACCCTTTTTGTCGGCGACACTCGGTTGGTCGGCCAGCATCCGCTGTCGCATACGGTAGCTGCGGCCGTTGATTGAGATAACCTCTGCATGGTGCAGAAGCCTGTCCAGCAGAGCAGTTGCCAGTACCTCGTCCCCCAGTAAGCCTCCCCATTCGGCAAAACTCAGATTGCTGGTCAAGATGATTGAGCCTCGCTCATATCTGGCAGCCACCAGGTCAAACAAAGCGCTGGCCTGCTCCACGGTCAATCGTGTGTAGCCTACCTCATCGATCACCAGCAGCTTTGGCTGGCTGTATGTTCTCAGAGCAGCCTGTAGTGTGCAAAAATCTGTCCAACGCCGCGCCGCTCAGCACATGAGGTCAATCTACGCTACTAATCGCTGTAAGTAACCACGCTGGTCGGACGCAAGACATGCACGCAAGACATACAATATGGTGTAAAATAGAGACGTGAGCAGGGAAGACAAACCGCTGGTTTGGCTGCATGGTGAGGTCAAGACGCCACCGTTCACTCAAGCGGCGAGGCTGGAAGCAGGTTGGCTATTGCGGCGGTTGCAGCAGGGCGAACAGTTGGCGATGCCATCTTCTCGCCCAATGCCAAGTATAGGTCCTCGCTGCCACGAATTGCGGGTCCGTGATCAAGATAGGGATTGGCGGATTATCTACCGCATTGATGATGACGCACTTGTTATTGTAGGCGTTTTCAACAAGACGACGCGGGAAACGCCAAAGTCAGTTATCAAGAATTGCCAGAGGCGTTTGGCAGAATATGACGAAGCCTGAAGGGAGCTAGGGATCTATGGATATGGAGAAAGCAAAACGCGAGCGTCTGCAGGCCAAAGGCTGGGTGGTTGGCACTGTTGCTGACTTCCTGGAGTTGACACCAGAAGAATCAGCGCTCGTAGAAATCAGGCTGGCTCTCAGCAAGCAATTGAGGGAGCGCCGAGAAGACATGATGACGCAGGCGCAACTGACGGAGAAGCTTGACGCCAGCCCGCAGCAAATCGCGGGTGTTGAGGTGGGCGATGGCGAGGCGTCCCTCGATCTGCTGGTGCGCGCCTTGCTGGCTAGCGGCGCAACGCCACTGGAGATCGGGAAGGCTATAGCGGGCGCGGACCTTGCGACGCGAGCGGATTAGGAGCGTTTAGTGCGCAAGAAGGCATCCACTAGGTATTCGTCGATTGTGAAAGTCGGCCAATCTCGCTTATGCTTGTTGTAGTGTGGGAGGACGCATCCATGCGCGGTCGCGGTGCCGCGGTGCTATGCAGCAAGAGTATCGGTGCGGGTATAGTCATGGATGATACCGCCCAGCACATCCCGGCAGCCAACAGGCTCTTGCGTTGCCTGTACTGCGCAAGAACCGATCCGGTGTTGTACAGCCGCTATGCGGCCTGGTGGCTATCCCAGTAGTAATCGTGGATGATGCGTGCAAGCACTTCCCGCCGACCAGGCATGGCCCTCTCGATGGGCTGTCTGTGTGCTGCTGGCATCAGTGGCACGAGCGGCACCGGGATCCGCTGATCTATTCCCTGGTGCGGCCTCCGGTGGTTGTAGTACTCGATGTACTCCAGGAGCACACGACGAAGGTGAGCCTCCCCCACGATGAGCAACTGATCCAGACATTCCTCTCTCACGGTCCGTACCCAGCGCTCGGCATACGCGTTCGCTTTGGGGCACCGGTAGGGGTTCTGTTGCAACAACTTGGGTAGACACCACATCTAGTGCTTG
>JBBSGN010000081.1:0-8388 GCA_038254085.1 Chloroflexia bacterium
AACACTGAGCGTTCTGTTTAAGAACATGGACGCAAACCCTTCTGTTGAAATGAAGCGAGGTATACTCTGAACACTGAATGTCAAAGCCCAAACGATGGGTGATGGCTCTATCTGTTTGCAAGAGTATATAGACGCTGAAATCATCCGGGTAGCCGTGCGGTATGCAGAAGGCACGGTCAAATTAGAGAATACTGCACCTGAGACCGAGGGAAGTTTCAAATACTGGATGTCTCTAAGGGCGGCACAGTACTCTGAGGCTCGTGATATACTATTGGGTCCGTAAGCACAACGTTGACTGAGGGAGACGATGGAGAACAAAGACAACAAGAGAACGCATGTTATTCCACAGCGCCTGAAGGGCTTCCGCGACCACATGCCCGCCACTATGATGGTGCGCCAGCACGTGATCGAGACGTTGCAGAGCATCTTCGAGTTGCATGGCTTCGCGCCGCTGGAAACGCCTGCTATCGAGTACGCAGCCACGTTGGAAGGCAAGTACGGCGAGGAAGAGCGGCTCATGTACAGGTTCGAGGACCACGGCAAGCGCAAGGTGGGGCTGCGCTACGACCTCACCGTGCCGCTGGCCCGCGTGGTCGCCATGCACCTGAACGAGCTACAGTTCCCCTGGAAGCGCTACCAGATAAGCCCCGTGTGGCGCGGCGAGAACCCCCAGTTTGGCCGCTACCGCGAGTTCTACCAGTGCGACATAGACATAGTAGGCGCGCCGTCAATGGTGGCCGACGCCGAAGTTCTGTCTATCTATGGCGAGGCGATGCAAAAGCTGGGCTTCACCGGCTACCGGGTGCTGGTCAACAACCGCAAGCTGATGTCGGGGCTGGCGAGAGCGGCGGGCGTGCCCAGCGGCGAGGCCGCAACCATCTTCCGAGCGATTGACAAGCTGGACAAGGTCGGGCCGGAGGGCGTGCGCGAGGAGATGGTGAGCAAAGGCATCTCGCCTGAGGTAGCAGGCAAGACGCTCGACCTCTTCCTGACAGGCAAGCAGGTGCGGCAGTTCAGCGACAACATGGCGTTATTGAGCGAGCTTTCCGGCCCCCTCGGTGGCGACCCGGAGGCCGCGCAAGGTATAGAGGAGTTGAGACAGGTGCTGGATGCCCTTGAAAGTATGGGCGGCGATCTGGACCGCTACCGTGTGGATATTACGCTGGCGCGCGGCCTTGATTATTACACGGGGCCGGTGTATGAGGTGGTCGTGGACGAGCCGAAGATAGGCTCCTTGGGCGGGGGAGGGCGCTACGACAAGTTGATGTCGCTCTTTTCGGGGCGGGACCTGCCGACCACCGGCGGCTCGTTCGGCATGGAGCGCATCATAGACGTAATGACCGAGCTACACATGATCGAGCCTACCGCCACGCCCAGCCAGGTGCTGGTGACGGTGTTCGACGCTTCGCACGAGAGCGTGGCCGCCTCGCTCAAGTTAGCCGCCGACTTGAGGGCGCAAGATATACCGTGCGAGGCATATCTAAACCCAGGCGACAAACTGGGCAAGCAGTTCGGCTACGCCGACCGCCTCGGCATCCCCTACGCAGTGGTCCTGGGGCCGGACGAAGTCGCCTCCGACAATATAACGGTGAAAAGCCTGAAGGCACCCCCGCCAAACCAGCAGACGGTTCCCCGGTCGGAACTGGTTAGTGTGTTGATCAAAGGAGAAGACGGCTAAAGGAATGCCCCTCATTTATGAGATGATCTCTAATCAATACGTGGTGGACCCTGCCTTATGCGGGCGCGTACATCGTCCGGTCCGTTGGGCGCGGACCACATCGTTTCCATCCACCATGTTGCGCCTGCCTCGGCGAATGGGCGGACCATTGAGGTCGCTTGCTTGGGGTGATCGCCTGGTGTTCTGCCTTCCCATACTATGTCGAAGGGCGTGGCCTGCGTGCGCTGTTCTTCTACAAAGGCTTTCATGGCGCGTATGTCGTCGGGCGTCACTTCGGTGAAGGAGCCGTCTTCGTTTATTTTGGCAGGAAGCAGGCCGTCGTAGCGCAGGGCGCGCTGCATGGACTTGGTTCTCGGCCAGGCCCCGACTACCCAGACGGGGATGCGGGGCGACTGTACAGGGGTAGGCAGGAAGCGCAGGTTGTCTACCTGGTAGTGCTTGCCGCTGTAGCTGAACGGCTGGCCGCTCCACAGGCCCGTGATGATGTCCAGCGATTCGTCGAGCAGTTCGGCGCGGGTCTTGCGGTCCGTCGCCTCACCCACCCTCGCAAAGCCTGCATCATCGAGCGCGCCCAGCCCTACGGGCAGGATGAGCCGGCCATTGGATAGGCGGTCGAGCGTGGTCGTCTCGCGGGCCACCTTCCAGGGGCGACGGCGCGATAGAGGTGTGAGCATAGTGCCGATACGCACCCGCTCGGTCCGCATGGCGATGGCCGCCAGCACGATCCAGGGGTCGAAGCCGAGAGAGGCGGGGTCGGGTGCGGCGTCTATGTAGATGCAATCCGGGACGAACACCCCGTCCCACTCCGCCTCCTCAGCCTCGTGGGCAAGCTCGGCGAGGTCGTGTACGTCGCCGCCCGGAAAGATGAAACCATACTGCATGGTCGCCTCCTATTGAGACTCTTCTGAAAGTCTTCACCCTCAGACTCGGTATTGCAAATATATAGTTCATAATAGTGGTAGTCGGCAACCCTCGGTGATAGAAATACGAGCAGAAAACCGACTACCAACTATTGAAACAAAATCCGACGACCGTGTGTATAGCTTAATAGAGACCGCCGGGCCTGCCCTCCAGGCGGAACAAATGGTATGGACACATGCCTGGCCTCTCTGACCTGGACGCTCTTGACGATGATGCCCTGGTGCAGCGCACGTTGGCCGGCGACCCCGACGCCTTCGCGGCGTTAGTCGGGCGCTACCAACGGCGCGTAATAGCTGTGTGCGCTCAGATCGCGGGCGATTACGAGCAGGCGGCTGACCTGGCCCAGGA
This sequence comes from Chloroflexia bacterium, assembly GCA_038254085.1. Taxonomy (GTDB): domain Bacteria; phylum Chloroflexota; class Chloroflexia; order QHBQ01; family JADMIH01; genus JADMIH01. Next base: position 2,948 of record JBBSGN010000081.1, read on the forward strand.
CGCTTTTGTGAGCGCGTACGCCAACCTGGGGCGTTACCAGCAGGGGCGTTCTTTTTTCGCATGGCTGTACCGGATCGCGGTGAATGGGGCGCTGAACTATCGCAACCGCCGGGGGCCGGTGCCGGGCGAAGCGGGCGAGGAGATGTTATTAGGCGTGGCGGACCCCGCTCCATCGCTTGAGGAGCAAGCTGAGCAGGCTGAATTGGCGCGACGAGTGCAGGATGGCATGAGCCAATTGCCGCCCGACTACGCCACGGTGCTGGCGCTACGATATGGCGCGGACCTGGACTACGCGCAGATCGCCCAGACGCTGAATGTGCCCATCGGCACGGTGAAAACCCGGCTGTTCAGGGCGAAGGCGTTATTACGAGCTGTATTGGAACCGCTACGTGAGGAGCAGCTATGAACAACTACATCGAACAAGGCCATCCTCTCGACGAGCAGTTGGCGGCCTGGCTCGACCCCGATGGCGAGCGTGCGGCTTTGGAATCTGCCGAGATTGAGCAGCACCTGGCCGAGTGCGACCAGTGCGGGGCGTGGATAGAGGAGCTTGGCGCTGTGGAGAGAGGACTACAGGCGCTGAGCGCCGCGCTCCCAGTACCTCCGGTGGGCTTCCAAATGCAGGTGATGGCGGCGCTGCCCTCCGACCTCTATTCACGGGTGCCGGTGGGGTGGGACGGTTTTATACATGGCGTGCGCCAGCAAATAGCCGCATTGGCCTTCTTAGTTACCGGCCTGGCGAGCCTCCTCACATCGGGCGACGCGCTGGATGTAGCGTCCCAGTGGTGGGGTGAAGCTAACACTTGGCTGGGCAACGCCAGCGTGGACAATTCAACATGGTTGAGCAACCTGCCGGGTGGCGCGCTGGAATCGCACCTGGGCCTCTTGCCGGGGGCGGTGTTAATGGGCATAGGCGCATTTATCATGCTGGTCAACAGCTTGCGTGCCGCAGTGACCAGAAGCGAGTGGCGAATGGCGAGCGCTGGCTACCAGGTTACTCATTAGAGGTTATACGAGATACAGAATGCAGAGCACGGATTGGTCCCAGGGGGTAAAAGAAGCACGGGTAGCGCCCCGCGCACTGGCGCTGCTGGGCGTTTTGCTGGCGGTTGCGCTGGGGCTGTCGGCGTTGGTCAGCGTGGCCGTGCCCGCCGAGTGGAACGACTGGCTGCCTGTGCCCAGGCTCGGCTTCGGATTCGGACCTGGCCGCCCACCTGCCTTCACCGGCGACGTTCCGGGCACGTCGCCCAGCGTTGCGCCTGGCGAGTTTCCGCGCACAGGGTCTGACGGCGGTAGGCGGGTGATCGGCTTCTGGCCCTTCGGAGGACCGCGCACCGCTGCTACCGGCTTCGTGGGCCAGGTGGCGGGGATGTTGCTTTTGCTGGGCGGCGGTATGCTCACCTTGTACGCCATGCCCAGGCGCATGGGCCGGATAGCCACGACCCTTCAAGGAGGGGCTAATCTAGTCCAGTTGGCCCTGGTCGGCCTGGCAGGCTACATAGTGCTTGCCGTGCTGGGGGTGCTGGCGGCCACGTCCCTGTTGGGCGGCATTACCGCCATACTGCTGATACTACTGGTCTATTTCAGCGCGCTGGTGGGCCTGGTGGCCCTCGGCTTGCGCCTGGGGCGGTGGCTGAACATGCGCTTCGGCATAGCCGATCAACCTCCGCTGTTTAACTTGATGGCCGGGCTGCTGTTGCTCTTTATTATTGGCCTGGTCCCGTTCGCGGGCGCGGTTGCCCTGGCCCTGCTAGTGATAGCGGGCTTCGGCGCTATCGTGCTCACGCGCGCAGGCAGCGAGCGAGGCTGGGACTTCGATTTGCGAGAGTTACGATATTGATTACAGGAGAACACAACACATGGGTAGATTCTTTAAAAACCGTTTTGCGGTAATAGGGGTGGTGCTGGTGGTTATTGCGTTGCTGGCGTTTGCCGGGATGTCAATGGCTGCGGCGACCAAGAGCGCGCCGCTAAATACCGTGCAGATCAGCCGGGGCGACATACAGTCGCAGGTGCTGTCGAGCGCGGCGCTTCAGCCTGCCAACGACCTTACGCTGACGTTCGGCAGCGCGGGCACGATAAGTTCGATCCCGGTCAAGTTGGGCCAGACGGTGGAGAAGGGCCAGACGATAGCCCAACTCGACCCGTCAGAGCTGAACCTGGCGGTCACTCAGGCCGAGGCCAGCCTCTCTTCGGCCAGAGCCAAACTGGAGAGTGTGAAAGCGGGGTCGGCCACCAAAGACGTTGCTAACGCCGAGGCCGCGCTTAGGTCGGCACAGGCCAAGCTGGACAGCCTCAAACTAGGTCCAACCTTCTCGGACCTCGCCAGCGCCCAGGCTGCGGTAGTGTCGGCGCAGGCCAAGCTGACCGCGCTCAAATTGGGGCCGACGCCACAGGACCTGGCTAACGCCCAGGCCGCTCTGCGGTCGGCGCAGGCCAAGCTGGCTACCGCCAAGGCCGGTTCTACACCGCAGGATATAGCCAACGCGCAATCCACCCTCAAGTCGGCGCAGGCCAAGTTGGACCAGGTCAAAGCCGGTTCGACCCCCGAAGACATAGCCAACGCACAGTCTACTCTTGTAGCAGCGCAGGCCAAGTTGGACCAGCTTAAGCAGGGGCCGACCCAAAGCGACCTCACAGCAGCCGAGTCGAGCCTCAAATCGGCGCAATCCAAAATGGCCGCGCTCAAAGCCGGGCCGACCCAGGCCGATCTGAGCGCCGCTCAACTCAAAGTCACCCAGGCGCAAACCAGCCTGGATAAAACGACATCCTCGGCCTCCTTAGCCAAGCAGCAGGACGACATTACGCTGCACAAGGCGCTCAACGACCTGCAAAACGCTCAGGACGCCTACCGGGTGATTGCTGCCCTGGCCCTGGACGCGAATGGCAATCTGGTGACGGTCCTACCTCCCGAACTGGCACACCAGTACAAAGATTTGCAGGCGCTTATAGATGACTACAATACGAAGCTGCGCGCCATGCAGAACGCCCAAGGCGACCTCAACAAAGCCCAGCTTGCGTACGACGACGCCCGCAGGCAGGAGGCCGAGGGTGTGCAAGCAGCCCAGGCACAGCTTGACGATGCCAAGACACAGTTGAAAAACCTCACTTCCGGCCCCACGGCCGCAGACCTGGCTGCCGCGCAAGCCTCGGTGGACCAGGCGCAGAGTAGTCTCGACAAGCTAAAGGCCCCGCCCACAGCCGCCGATTTAGCGTCGGCCCAGGCGGCCGTGGACCAGGCGAAGAACAATCTGGCTAAACTGAAGCAAGGCTCGACAGCCGCGGATATAGCGGCCGCGCAAGCCTCGGTGGACCAGGCGCAAAACAACCTGAACAAACTGAAGCAGGGGCCGACCCCAGAAGACGTGACGCAGGCCCAGGCGGCGGTGGACCAGGCGCAGGCTAGCCTGGACAAGCTAAAAGCCCCACCTACGGCTGCCGACGTAGCAGCAGCCCAGGCGGGCGTCGCCCAGGCGCAAGCCAACCTCGATAAGTTGAAGGCCCCGCCAACGCAGGACGACACGATTCAGGCCCAGGCTGCGGTAGACCAGGCCGAGAACAACCTGGAAGCGCTCAAGGCCGGACCCGCCGCATCGGACCTGGCAGCGGCCCAGGCGACGGTGGACCAGGCGCAGGCTAACCTCGATTCGGCCAAGCTGAAAGTGGCGGACGCCAATCTGGTCGCGCCCTTCTCCGGTGTGATAGCTGACCTGCCGGTGACGGCGGGCCAGAGCGTAAGCGCCAATGCTACAGTAGCCGAGCTTGTGGACAATAGCTCTTACCACCTCGACATGAACGTGGGCGAAGCCGACATCAGCCAGGTGAAGGTGGGCCAGCCGGTTGACCTTACGTTCGATGCGCTATCGGGCCAGGTGTATACCGGCACTGTTACTTACGTAGCGCCCAAAGCGACCATATCGCAGGGTGTCGTAAACTACCTGGCTACCGTGACCATAGACCCCAAGGCGGGGGGCAGCGACCTGCGCCCTGGCATGAGCGCGACGGCGGCGGCCATTGTGGACAGCCACGACAACGTGCTGATGGTGGCTAACCGGGCGGTGCGCACCGAAGGCAGGCAGAAGGTGGTGTACGTGGTCGGGCCGGGCGGCACCCAGGTAAGAGTGCCTATACAAGCCGGCATCAGCGACGGCAGTTCTACCGAGATAGTCTCCTGCGCAAACACCGGCAATCAGTGCCTGCGCGAAGGCGATTCGGTGGTGATACCCGCCTCCACAAGCAGCACCAGCACAGGCGCACGCCCAGGCGGGGGCCTTATCGGCATCGGCGGCGGGCGCCCGGGAAGATGAACAATGATAGAGATAACTGACCTAACTAAGACCTACAAGTTGGCGGAGGATATTGCCGTCCATGCGTTGCGTGGGGTGAGCTTCCGTATCGAGACCGGGGAACTGGTGTCCATCATGGGGCCGTCGGGGTCCGGCAAGTCCACGCTAATGAACGTGCTGGGCTGCCTGGACCGGCCCACGTCGGGCGCGTACTACCTGGCGGGCGAAGAGGTATCCAGACTGGACGACAACCAGCTGGCGGCGGCGCGCAACCAGCGCATCGGCTTCGTCTTCCAGATGTTCAACCTGCTGCCCAGGGCCACCGCGCTGGAAAACGTAGAGTTGCCCCTGCTTTATGCCCGCAACGGAGCAGGCGGTATGCCGAGCGGTGATCGGCACAAGCGGGCGGTAGAGGCGCTGGAGTCGGTGGGGCTGGGTGATAGGCTTCACCACAAGCCGAACCAACTGTCTGGCGGGCAGCAACAGCGCGTGGCAATCGCTCGCGCCCTGGTCAACCGGCCCGGCATGATCCTGGCCGACGAGCCTACCGGCAACCTCGACAGCGTTGCTAGCGCCGAGATCATGCATATCTTCCAGCAACTCAATAGCGAGCACGGCATCACGGTGGCGTTCATCACACACGAGCCGGATATAGCCGCGCACACCCGGCGGATACTCCGGATGCGCGACGGCCTGCTGGTATCGGACGAGCGTGTGGCCGAGCCGGTGATCGCCGACCCAACGGCCACGCAACTGGCCGCGCTCCACGCCGAGCATCTCGATATGGCATCGTCCCCGAAGATGGCAGCCCAGGGGGTAGCGATATGAACATGATGGAATCGGTCCACGTGGCATGGCGCAGCCTGCGCTCCAATAAGCTACGCAGCTTCCTCACCATGCTCGGCATCATTATCGGCGTGGCGGCAGTGGTGGCGCTGATGGGCATCGGGCAGGGCGCACAGCAATCAATCACGAACCAGATCACCAGCAACGGCACCAACCTGCTGACGATCTTCCCTGGCGCGACCAACCAGGGGGGTGTACGCTCGGCTGCAGGTAGCGCGGCGACCCTCACGCTTGAAGACGCCAACGCGATTGCCGACCCGGCCAATTGCTCTGGCTGCGCTCTGGTTGCGCCCGAATACACGCGAGGCA
>JBBSGN010000082.1:0-8363 GCA_038254085.1 Chloroflexia bacterium
AGACCAACCCCGACTTTATGCCTTTCGCACTTGGCACGCCTACCGACACGCTTGTACTGGGGGCGGGCGCGGGCAAAGATGTTGTGCTCGCGCTGCTGGCGGGCAGCAAGCATATCACCGCTGTGGAGCTTAACCCGGACGTGGTGGACCTCACGCGGCGCTACGCTTCTTTCAACGGCAATATACTGGATCGCCCGGGCGTGCAGACAGTTGTGTCGGACGGGCGCTCGTTTGTAGAGCAAACCAACCAGCAATACGACCTGATTTACCTCAACCTGGTATATAGCCAGGCAGCAGGCCACGAAGGCTCGCCTCTGGCCGAAAGCTATGTTTTCACCGAAGAAGCATTTCGCTCTTACTGGCGGCACCTGAAGCCGGGCGGCACTATCGGTATCGTAACGCACAACGGCTTCGAGGGAAGCCGCACCTTGCTTACCGCGATTGCTGCTCTGGAGGACGAAGGTCTGGCAATGAGGCAGGCGCTCGACCGTGTGCTGCTTTACCAGGCACAGTCCGATGACCCTTCTACGGCCACCAGTGTGCTGCTTGTAACGCGCAATTACCTCGATGACGCCGGGTTGTCGAATAATGTCAAGGTGGCGGCTGCGGTCGGCTTGCGAGAGATGTACGTGCCTTCGCTCTTTGAATTGCCGTTGAAGGACCTTGTGAAGGGCTACGCGGGCATTTACGATTTCGCCCGCAACGGCGACTACGATCTTGTGCCCACCACGGACGACCAGCCGTTCTTCTACCAGCTACAGTGGGGATTACCGGGGACGCTGGTGGTGTTGCTCGCGCTGACAGGCCTCGCCGTGCTTATCTACCTGGTGGTTACGACCAGGGTGTATGGGCGTGCGAGCGGGGTGAGCATTGGGGCACTCGCGCTCTATTTCGCTGTGCTTGGGGCGGCTTATATGCTTGTACTGGTGCCGTTGGTGCAGCGGTTCTACCTGCTGCTGGGCAATCCCACGCTCGCACTGGTGGTGACGCTCGAAGGGTTGTTGTTCGGGGCGGGGTTGGGCAGTCTGTTCAGCTCGCGGCTGCGCGGGACGCTGGTGCGCCCTGTGACGCTTGCTCTGGTTGCGCTGGTTGTGCTGCTGGTGGCGCAGGCACTGCTCTATCCGCTATTCCGCGACAGCCTGTTGCAAACACCGCTATTTGTGCGTATTGTGGCTGTCGTGGTGCTTACGCTGCCGCTGGGTTTGCTGATAGGTCTGCCTTTCCCGAGCGGTCTACGCATTGCCGGGAGCAGTATGCCGGGGGCAGTGCCTACGCTGTGGGGGCTGAACGCACTGGCAGCGGTGCTCGGCTCGGTGCTGGCGTCATCGGTAGCAATGGTGTTCGGCTTCCAGACGGTGCTGCTGGTCGCGGCGGGGCTCTATGCGGTGGCTGCCGCGCTGCTCAATCTCGTCAAGCGCGGCCAGGCGGCGACTTGAGCAATCGCGGTATCTATATCCCATGAAAATAGTGTGCGAGGCCCACCATTTTCATGAGTGCATCAAACAAACATCGTGACTAACCCGGCCGCCGGGTCCAGGCAGAAGGGGTGCTCGTTACCGCCTGCGCGAGGCGTGACGGAGAACTCTATCTGGTTGCCTGCCCGGCGGAGTGACAGGTCGTAGCGTTTGCCCCAAAGGGTGAGATTTCGCACCTTCACTGTTTGCCAGTTGGATGGCAATTGCGGCCTCACGAGCACTATCCCGCGGTCGGGGTCGGGCTGCAGGCGGAACCAGCCCTGCACCATCAGCCAGTTGTAGGCCGCGCTGGACCATAGCTGCAGGAAGCAGGCTCTATCGCTGCCTTCTGGGGCTTCGAACTCAGGTATGGCCCAGGGCATGGCCTGGCCGCACAGGTCCGACATGCGCTGGAGGTACCAGAGGCCTCGGTCCGGCCTCCCGTACTGGAACTCCGCCAGTGCCACAATCGCATTCTGCACCGGCATCACAAAGTCGCTCGTGCCAGGATGGATCATCCCCGTTGGCCCTGTGTGCTCAGGCCCTTCTACTTTTCCAAATAGAGAAGTGAGGCGTGCAGCGTCCTGTGCGTTCGAGCCATCGAGCACGCCCATCTCCATCATCACATAGCTCTGCGCCAGTTCTTCGGGCCATACCGACAGGTCCTCCTCAATCCTCCATATGTACTCACCCCGATCCGCCACCCAGAAGTGCCTGTCTATACTATCGCGCACCTTCAAGCGTACTTCCACGCACCGGGCTACCGTCTCAGGATCGCTTACCGACCTGGCCAGGTAAGCCAATGATCGCAGCCCTTGATGCAACGCAGCCGCCACGTCCAGCTTCCTGCCATGGCCTGCACTCCTCAATTCCAACAGCCCCGGGCCGTCTGGAAGGTAGGTGTGCTCAGGGTCGCACTCGCCCAGCAGATAATCGAATATGCCCTCTTTGCACACGCCGTACATCTCCTGGAGAAAGGCTCTGTCGCCCGTCCACCTGTAGGCGCGCTCGACCGATGTCACGAATTGCGCAGTCTCCACAGAGTTGCCTGGATTGAACAGCCTTCCTGTCGGCGTGATCTCGTGGGGTATGCGCCCTCCCTGCCAGCGGGCGTTATTAGCAAGCAACCTCAAGTTCGATATTGCGGTCTCAGCCTGCCCCGCTATAAGGAGGCCACTGACGCTGTAGTATGTGTCGCACCCGAAGAACCATGCGAAGCTCGGTAGTCCGGCAACTGCGCCCCTGGCCACGCCTGGCATCTCCAGGGTAAGCATATCCATGCAGAGGTTCTGGAGAGAATAGGCGCGATCCATGCCCGATTCTGGTGTCTCGATGCTTGACGCCGCGCCAATGAGCCTCTTCTGCCCGACCATTTTCGTGCGCAGCAAGGCATCATGCTCCGCAAGCAATCCTGTTACCTTTTGGCGGGCGCAGGAAGGCCCATCCGTCCCGCCTGCCAGCGCGAAGCGTAATGCGTGGCGCTCCCCAGGCTGGAGCGCCAGATTGTAATCGAGCCTGCCAGACATACCAGCGCCTTGCAGGGCGGCGGGATCGGGCAGGATGCCGCCACGCTTCACCCCCTCCTCGCCCTGCAATGAGCCTGTCCGCTCAGGCCCCCATAGATCCGGGCCGATTCTGTGCCGGTCAGGGACGCGGTCAGATAGCATGACACCGCTCCATGAGTCGTGCCCGCTATCCCACGCCACTATGCCGCCCCACCCATCCACGAACTGTGCCTCGTCTGGCCGGTCGGGCCAATGGCTCCACCACGCTCCTTGTATATCCCACCGCACAAGCCAAGTGAGTGTCAGCTGGAGGGCCACCTCTGATTTGTTGTGCAGCGTGAGGTCCAGCAGCACTCCAGGCTCATGGTCCGGGATGAAAAATCGCTGGGCGACCTCGATTGACGCGCTGCCTACTTGCAAGAGAAACTCGCGCTTCACCTTGCCGGGCTGCATTGTAAAGCTCTTGCATGTGGGCCCGTGCATCCAATGGGTTTCATGCTCATTTCCTGTCAGTGATAGGCCGAACCAGAAGCCGTCGGCCAGTTTGACCGGCGGTGTCCACACTCCGCCCATCTCGCCGGGCAGATGGTGACCCAGATCGGGAAATCCGCCATCCAACGAGCCTATGAGGTAGCAGCGCCGGCCGGTTACGGCGAACAGCCTTTGCAGATCGTTCCTTACTTGCTCGTTGAAAAGAGACATGGGATTCTATCTATCGTGAGCAGGCTCGTGCCCTGCTATTGCCAGACCACCGTCGTACTGTGAAAAGGCGCCGCCACCGGGTGTAGGTGTGAAAGCGCTTGCGCCTGCGGCGGTACCTGCAGTAATAGCGGCAGCATCAGATCTGAAGTCCAGGTCGAGGGATTCATTACATACTCTCATACCTCTCACTTCGATGCTCCCAACGCCACCTGGCAGGATGCCTTTGGCATGGCTGACATGCCCTTCGGCGCTGACCTCTATGCCAAGGAGCGCCTGAAGGATAAGCAAAGGAGCACCGGCGGCCCAGGCCTGAGGGCTGCAACTAACAGGATAGGCGGCGGGTGCGCTCTCCTGCTCAACGCCCATCCCCCTCGCGAATCCGCAGTATAATTCGGGTAAACGGGAGTCCGGGAACGCAACCGCAGCCTCAAGTATTTCAGTGGCTAATTGCTGCATCTCTACCTCGAAGCCGTACCGGCGCAGTCCCGCCACCAGGATCGCGTTATCGTGCGGCCACACAGAGCCGTTGTGATAGCTCATCGGGTTATAGGTGGCGTTTTCCGCACTGATAGTTCGCACACCCCACCCCGACAACATATCGGGGCGCATCAGACGAGCCACCACCCGCGGTGCACGCGACTCGTCAACGATCCCTGTCCACAGGCAGTGCCCCACATTGGAGGTTACATCCATCACTCTGTCCTTAGATCCATCCAGCGCATGAACGTAGAACCCCTCTTCTTCCCACCAGAAGTCACGGTTGAACTGCTCTTTGAGGTGAGCAGCTTGATCTTCAAGCCTGGCGACCAGACCGCCCTTCGCTTGCTCGTCGACCGCGCCGCCGTACCGCTTCAGCGTTTCGGCCACACCCAAAAGAGCAGCGTAATAGTATCCCTGTACCTCGACAAGCGCGATAGGAGGGGCCGGCCGCGGCCCCACGGTGCCGCCCAGCGACTCGTCGCTGTCCTTCCAGCCCTGGTTGCGTATACCGCGTGTGGAGCGCGTCTTGTACTCGATATAGCCATCACCGTCCAGATCTCCCCAGCTCCAGGCCCAATCGAGCGCTCGCCGCACGCTTCCCCATAGCTCGTCGAAGAGCGCCTGGCTACCGGTCCATTTGAGCGTTTCGACGAAGAGGATCATGTACAGGAGCGTGCTGTCCACCGAGCCATAATAAGGGCTATGCGGTATCTCGCTCGCCAGGGTCATGTCGCCCCGCCGCAACTCGTGCAGTATTTTGCCCGGCTCACTATCACGCCAGTCGTCCACTTCCGTAGCCTGGTACGAGGCCAGGGCGCGCAGCGTATCTATCGCTATCTGTGGATTCAGCACCAGCGTTTCGAGGGCGGTAATTAGGCTGTCACGCCCGAACAAGGTGAAGTACCAGGGCAGGCCCGCCGTCACCACAAGGCCCTGCGGCTCCTGCTGCATCAGCGAGCGCAGGTCGAGAATGCTTGTTTCGAGTATACGATTGAGCGCATAATTATCGGTATTGATGCGGGTACACGCTCTTTGCCATTCGGTGAACACACCTCGCGCCTTGGCTACTTGCTGCCTGAAGGTTAGGGGCGGTGATACGTCTCCATGCGCTGCCCGGCGATCATGGGTCTCGCTATCCGGTTCGGGCACCAAACGCAAGTGCATAGTGACAGGTTGTCGGGGTGCAAGATTCAGTTTGTAATGCAGAGCGATCTCTTCCATCTCTTTACCGGTCAGGGAATCAGGTGTGGTTGTCTCTTCCCAATTCACAGGCGTAGCGTCGCACGTGAACAGCATCGTCCGAACGTCTCCTGCGCGAGTTGGACTGATCGGCTGCGTATAAATCAGTATAGTCGTGCCTCTGCCGCCCCCAGGTCCGGGTCTCAATGAACCATCGTTACCTCCATCGCTTCCATTACGCATCTCCATACTCACCGTATGGCCTGGAGTGGAGCGCGGCACGCCACGTACCTCAAACATATCCGCAAAGTCCGCTCCCACCAGCAACGTGACTTCGACTTCCACTTCAGTGGGATAGTAGTTGGTGAATTCAAGGCTCTCGACGAGCCCATGCTCGATATAGCGGCGGCGCGCAATGCCCACAGCATGGCCTACCTGCCCGGGAACGGACTGTCCATTGTGCTCCATCAGGCCGAAGTGGACTGCGCTGAGCCGGAAGGTGGCCGCTATGTTATAGTCGGTGGTGTAGTTCAGCGAGAAAGGCTTCTCGCCGTTCACAAGAAGCTCCAGCTTGCTGAGATAGCGGGTGTCGCGCAGGTACATCCCATGACCGTCGGGGCCGTTCCTCAGATCTCCGGAATGGTCGCTTACCAGGAATGTAAAGTCGTCTTTGAGTGTAACTGTAACCGCATCGGTCATTTATTCCCTTCTCCTCTTCAGCCCCTCCAGTTCTCACATCATGCTGAGGCTCTAATTACCAGTTCCGGCTCCACCAGCGCCTGCATAGGGCCAATCCATTTAACATGCACGTCTGCCTTTCCCTGGCCCCTCGTGCTTAATTGTCCATCGTGGTCCGGCTTGATCGTATCGGGCGCTGGAGGCACTCTCTTCTTACTTCCTGCTCTGTTGTTTATGATCGACATCAGCAGGCTGAGAAGGATATCCGCGATTGCGGCGATCGGCTGCCGAACTGTAGTGAGCGGGGTTTGAACATGTGCTGCGAACGGGAGATCATCGAAACCGGTGACCGCTATAGAGCCGGAACCCGAACCTGACTCCGACCCGATAGCTATACCCCGATCCTGCAACTCTTGAATTACTTGCAGAGCCAGATGGTCGTTGGCTGCCAAGATAGCCGTAGGGTGCGCACCCGGGCTTTCATCGTCGCTGAGCGAGAGAAGGTGGGCAACAGCTTCTGTAGTATTTGATTGTTCCTGCAAGTCGGCGATCACCAGGCGCTCATCCACCGGCAGGCCATGATTCTTCAAGCCCTCAAGATAGCCATAATAGCGATGCAGTGAGTAAGAAGTGTTGAACGGTCCACTCAGGTAAGCAATCCTCTGGTGCCCTTTGCCAACCAGGTAATCCACGACCGCACGGATGCCTGCCCTGCTGTCCACGTCCACCAGCGGGTAGTATAGGTCCTCATAATCTGCTGTGCGCCCGAAAGCCACGAACGGTATGTCCAGCGACCCCAACAGGCCGATGCGCTCGTCTTGCGGTTTGATGTCCGCAACGATAATGCCATCCACGCGCCCACTTCCGGCCAACTCACGAAATATTTGATTGGTATCGCTAGGAGTATAGGCAATGGTTGCCAGCAGGCTCAGGTTGTGACGAAATGCAGAGAGGGTGAGCAAACCCAGGAACTCTTTGAAGAACGGCTCCGACTCAATATGCCCGCGCAGCAGTGGAGCAAAAGCCACCGTGTCGGTACGCCGCCTTTGTAAGCTGCGTGCAGCAGCACTGGGGTAATAATCGAGAGCTTGCGCAATTTCAACGATACGCTGGCGAGTCTTTTCGCTCACATCACTGAAGCCGTTAAGAGCATGTGAAACCGTGGTGATAGATACGCCAGCTTCTCTGGCAACATCGAAGATGGTACTCATACTGAGGCCCTTCTTTGAATAGGCAGCCCAGTATTCATTTTCAGACTAATCGCCACGTGCAGGCAACTGGCCCTGACTATAGAATAAGCCTCAGGCTGCGCCATCGTTCTCGCGTAAATTGGGCTACCAAAACATTTTGGAACAGCAGTATTATTGACGAAAATGAAGCCGGTGTCAAGACCTGCTCATAGATTAGACCGATGGGTAGGGCGATGCCCTGTAGGTCTATCCCAGGCCTATAAGGTCCAAAACCCGCTTCCGCGGGCGGCTGCTAAACGGGCAGTGGGCCATAGGTGCGATTGCAGACGTGGTGAAGGCTGAACGGCAGCGTCAGAACTCAGCGCTCGCTATCTCCCCTATCACGCATCAGATCGCTACACCTGCGAATCTCCCCGGTGCCTCAGTCGGGAGCAGCGCACCCACCGCGCCGGCCGCGAGCGCACTCGCACCCTCCACATCGGCCGCCGGAGCGACGGCGGCTGCTCAGGAGCCACCGTCGCCGTACCCGGGGCTGGAGAGGCCGCCGGGTGCAGTGCCGCGCGCAAGCCCGACAGCCGGGCCGGCATTCGACGCCGCCGCGCCTCGGACTCAGCAAGGCAGCCCGGCGACAGGCTTCCCACTCTTGCCCGTAGAGGTGGGGCTGGGGCTGCTGGCGCTTGTACTCCTCGGCGCGAGCTTCTTCGTGAGGCCCGGCAAGGGAGCGTAGGAGCCAGTTTCCCTCGCCTAGCTGACAGCCGATTACACGACGAACCGGGCGCATTGCCTTTGGCTGATGCGCCCGGTTCGCCCTATAGTCAGGACTTAGCGGCCGGCGGTCGCTCTGCGTTGGCGCGGCCGCCCGGTGAGTCGCAGCAGCCCGCCCAACAAGGCGAGCGCGCCGGCAATCAGCCCCCAGGCGCCGAGGCTGCTGAGGGTGCTGCTGCCGGTCTGAGGCATTCCTGGCTGGCCCCCGCCACTGGTTTGTGTGGGTTGAGCAGCGGCAGCCGCCGCGGCTGCTGCAACTCTGCGTCCCTCAGCAGGCGTGATAGTAGTGGTGTAGGCGGTGATCTTGCCGCCCTCTACCACAGCAGTAACCTGGAACTGGACGGAAGTGGGCGAACTCAGACCACAACCCCACAAAAATACCCGAACCCCCCCAAATCCACCCCTGCAAG
>JBBSGN010000083.1:0-8331 GCA_038254085.1 Chloroflexia bacterium
CGACCGACGACCGACGACCGCAGCGGTCAGTAGTCGGTAATCAGTAATCGCTATAGTCAGCTATTCGTCAATAGTTTATTACTCATTGTCGGTCATCAGTCGTCGGTCGTCGGTCATCCGTCGTCCACAAGGGAGAGTCATGGCTGATTACGTACCGTTTCGAGGCAAATACGTCCCGCCGCCGGAGGGGGTGGACCACGAGCAGAACGTAGCTGTGCAGAAGCTGCGCGCGGCCATGCCCGACGCGATAGAGAGCGTAAGCTCGTTCCGCGACCAGGTGGCGGTGCGCGTCCACAAGGACCGCATCCTGGACGTGTGCATATTTCTGCGCGATACACCCGGCCTCGAGTTCGACTTTCTGACCGATGAGACGGCGGTGGATTACCCTTCGCGCCCGCAACGGTTCGACGTGGTGTTGCACCTATACAGCATGACTATAAATCACCGGCTGCGTGTGAAGGCGGCGGTAGGCGAGGGCGAGAGCATACCTTCGGTCACGCCCGTGTGGAAAGCGGCCAACTGGGAAGAGCGCGAGTGCTTTGACATGTTTGGCATCGTCTTCACCGGCCACCCCGACCTGCGCCGCATACTCCTCCCCGAAGACTGGGAGGGCTTCCCCCTGCGGAAGGATTACCCGCTGGCGGGATACGGAACGTACACTTCGTAGGTGTTAGGTGTTGGGTGTTACGGAATCTACTGACACCTATCACCCAAAGGAAAAAGAGATGGCTATCGAAGAGCGCGATATTGACCCTATAACTGGGCAGCGGACCGACGGTACGGACGTGGACCAGGCGGTGGTGGTGACGAGTATTGACCCGGAGCGCAGCGCGGTGGTGCCGCGCACCGAAGTGATGTCCCTAAACATGGGGCCGTCGCACCCCTCGACGCACGGCGTGCTGCGCGTGCTGCTGGAGCTTGACGGTGAGGTGGTCGTCAAGTGCATACCCGACCTCGGCTATCTGCATCGCGGCATCGAGAAGTTGGGCGAGTATCGCATGTACAACCAGTTCGTGCCCTGGACCGACCGCACCGACTATGTGGCCGCCTTTACCGGCAACTACGCCTTCGTGAAGGCGATTGAAGATCTCATGGGCATCGAGATACCCGAGCGCGCCGAGTACCTGCGGGTGCTATTCTCCGAGTTGCAGCGTCTCGCTTCCCACCTCTTGTGGCTGGGCACGCACGTGATGGACCTCGGCGCGATCACCGTCTTCCTATATTCCATGCGCGAGCGCGAGCTTATCCTGGACCTGCTGGAGATGCAGACAGGGGCGCGGCTCACCCTGAACGCCCAGCGCGTGGGTGGCTTCCCGAAAGACCTCCCGCCCGGCTTCGGAGAGAAGTTGGAGGCCTTCCTGGACATCATGCCCGGACGCATCAACGAATACGACGCGCTACTGGCCGAGAACCCTATCTTCTTGCGCCGAGTGAAGGGCGTAGGCGTGATCTCAGCCGAGGACGCGATCCAGTGGGGATTGACAGGGCCGAGTCTGCGAGGTTCGGGCGTGGCTTATGACATCCGCAAAGCGATGCCGTATGCGGTGTACGACCGGCTCGACTTCGAGATTCCGGTGGGCACGCACGGCGACGTGTACGACCGTTACCTGGTCCGCATGGAAGAGATGCGCCAGAGCGTCAAGCTGATCCGCCAGGCGTGGGAGCAACTGCCCGACGGCCCGGTGCTGACCCCCGACATACGGGTGGCCCTCCCCACCAAAGAGGAGACGATGACCTCTATCGAGGCGATGCAGCGCCACTTCATCCTGGCGATACACGGCTTCAAAGCACCGGTGGGTGAATACTACTCGGCTGTCGAGTCGCCAAAAGGCGAATTGGGGTGGTACATCGTGTCAAACGGCGACAACCACGCCTACCGCGCCCGCAACCGCGCCCCCTCGTTCGTCAACCTGCAAGCGCTCCCTCTCATGTCCGAGGGCGGCATGATAGCCGACGTAGTAGCCAACATCGGCTCGATTGACATAGTGGTAGGGGAAGTAGACCGATAGCATAAAACGTAAAACGTAAGGAGTAAAGAAAAGCCTTTACGTTTCACGTTTTACACCCAGGGGGTTTCGATGGATAGCAACCAGGGTGGAGACCAGATTGGGCAGGACCTGAGCAGCGTGCGTAGCGGCGATCTCGCGCCCTACGAGCAGAAAGAACCGTTTGTACCGCTGGCCGACGCAAGCGCCATTACCCCTGGACGGGCTATCCCGCCGGAGGGTGTGAGCGCGGTTATAGAGCGATACCGACACGTTGACCCCATCGAGGCGATGATTCCGGTGCTGCAAGAGCTACAGGTCAAGTACGGCTACATCACCCAGGACGTGGCCGACCAGATGGCGTCGGAATTGGGTCTGCCTGCCGCCGATGTGTACGGCGTTATCACGTTCTATTCGTTTTTCAGGTATACGCCGCGAGCGGGGCACGTAATCATGTCGTGCGAAGGGACCGGCTGCTACGTGCGCGGTGCGGCCAAAGTGCGCGAGGCGGTAGAGAACCGCCTGGACGTAGGCCCCGGCGACACCAGCGCCGACGGGCACTTCACCTTCGAGCCGCAGTCCATTTGCCTGGGCGCGTGCGACCTCGGCCCCCTGGTCGAGATAGAGGGCACGTACTACGCGCACGTCACGCCGGAGAAGATGGACGCAATCATCACCCAATGGTACGAGGCGGGCGACGAAAAGCCGGTAGGCGACAACCTGACGGGCGGCCATGTGCCTGATAAAGGAAATTTCACCGGTCGAGAGAACTACGGCTTCGGCCCGACCTCGGACGAGCTTTACGAAGGCTACGAAGTGGCACGCTTCATGCCCCAGAGCATGGCGGGCGCAGCCGCCACCCAGACACCCCCGGCAGCCGAGCGGTTAGCGCAAATGAACCCACCCGCACCCCAGCAGGGCGGGGCGGCGGATAGTGGTGGTAAGAGTTGAGGGGACAATGAACACTATCACTTTGCGTACTCATTTTGACGGCGACCACATCGTTCTAGATGAGCCGTTTCAGTTGAAGCCAAACACTGAGCTTATAATTACTGTGCTTCCCCAACAGGAGTTCGATGAGGAGCGGGAAGCCTGGTATGCTTTTGCGCTTCAAGTCTTTGAAGCTGCATATGGGGATGATGAGCCTGACTACGACTCAGTTCCACTCAAGGAGACTAACCATGAGTACAAAGGAGGGTGATGTAGTTATGACGCAAATACCGCAAGAAGCTCAGTGATTATCTCGTAAAATAGTATTGGAGCCTGACCTATGAGCGAAGTAGCACATTATTATCCACTCGATGTAACCCAGCGCATGCAGATAACCCGCGAGCAGTTTGAGGAGCGCCAGCAGGCGGCCCGCAAGCGCTGGCAGGCGACAATGAGCCAGGCCGGCGTGCCGGTGGTCATCGTGCCCTGGGGGTCGTCCTCGGTGGCGCACGGCTCTGCGACCACATTCGAGGCGATACGCGAGTGGGTAGAGAGTAACGGCATAAAGGCGATTGTGCGCCGCGCCGGGCCGATGGGCACCGACTATTTAGAGCCGCAGGTAGATATAATCATGCCGGGCCACCCTCGCATATCATATGCCCATGTCACCGCCGACAAAGTGCCCGACCTGCTAGATAGCGTGTTGCGCCGCAACGACGTGCGCCCCGATATGGCTGTGTGCATCTACGGCATTGACGCATGGGACGGAGCCGAAGCAGGTATACGGGGCATACCCGCCGCCAAAGAGTTGGACTTCTGGAAGCTGCAACAGCGCATAGTGGCCCGCAATCTGGGCTATATAGACCCGGAGTCCATAGATGACTACATAGCGCGGGGCGGCTACGAGGCCCTCAAGCGGGTGCTGTTCAGCATGGCCCCCGAAGAGGTCATCAAGACGGTCAGCGACGCGGGCCTGCGCGGGCGCGGAGGAGCGGGCTTCCCGGCGGGCACCAAGTGGGAGGGCGGGCGCAAGGCGCGCAAGACGCCCAAGTACGTCGTTTGCAACTCACATGAAGGCGAGCCTAACGTCTTCAAGGACCGCCGCCTGCACGAAGGCGACCCGCACCAGATACTTGAGGGAATGATCATCCAGTGCTTCGCGGTTGGCACGCCTTGGGCCTACTTCTACGTGGGCGACGAGTATCCATTGGCGATCCACCGCACCAAGATAGCCGTGCAGCAAGCGTATGAGGCCGGCATCCTGGGCGACAATATCATGGGGTCGGGCTTTTCCTGCCATGTGGACGTGCAGATGGGCGGTGGGGCCTATATCTCCGGCGAGGCGTCGGCCCTCATGTTCGGCATCGAGGGTAAGCGGGCCATGCCGCGCACCAAGCCGCCCCGCTCGGTAGAGGCGGGTCTGTTCAACCTACCCACCGTCGTGAACAACACCGAGACGATGAGCTGCGTGCCCCAGATAATCCTGAACGGGGCCGAGTGGTTCGCCGCTATCGGCACCGAGAAGAGCAAGGGCACCAAGCTGTTCACGCTCATGGGTTCGGTCAAGCAGGTGGGCTTGTATGAATTGCCGTTGGGCCGCACGATGCGCGAGCTAGTGCACACTTGCGGGGGAGGCACGCTCGAAGACAGGCCGTTCAAAGCGATACAGACCGGAGGGCCGTCGGGCGGCTGCTTGCCTGAGGAGTACTTGGACGTTATTATGGACTTCGACTCGCTCGATAAGTACGGCGGCACAATGGGTTCGGGCGGCTACGTGGTGTACGACAGCGCCACCTGCATCGTAGACATGAGCCGCTACTTCGGGCGTTTCAACCGCTACCAGTCGTGCGGCAAGTGCGTGCCGTGCCGCGTGGGCACCAAGAACCTGCTCCACATGGTGGACCGCATCGCGCTGGGCGGCGGCACGCCCGAAGACATACCGATAATGACCAAGTGGAGCGACCACGTGGTAGAGATGTCACTGTGTGGCCTCGGCCAGACCGCGCCGCTACCCTTGCTCGGCGGACTGCGCTACTTCCGCGAGGAGTTCGACGAGCACATAATACGGAAGCACTGCCCCGCAGGCGCCTGCGAAGTGCTGGTCGAGCGCGAGAAAGCTCTCACCCAGGGCAGGGTCGCGCAACCTGCCTGGCTGCAAGAGCAATTCCTGCCCGCCAACATAGGCGAGCGTTATCGGCGGCAGTTTGGGGCGATTACGCAAGGGGGCAATGGACGGGAGGCCGGGAATGCGCCTGTCAGTGCGGAGGGGAAGGCAGTAGAGCGGTAAAAATAGTAATTGATTATACTGAGTTGATAACAGCAGAAAGGAGAGCGATATGGATAAAACAATATCGCTGCCAGAGGACCTTTACGACGAATTGGAGGAATCGGCACGCAACCGAAAGCTGGATAGCATTGCGCAGGTAATAAGGGAACTTCTCAAACAGAATAAGGCAGAAGAGCAGCGCCAGCGCTATGACGCCGTGCAGGCTATACTTGAATTGCACGAAAGGATGGCGGCTAAATACGGCCTTGTGGATGACAGCACAGAGTTGATCCGGCAAGACCGAGAGCGTTAGTGAATGCGCGACCGGCGTATTGTTATAGACAGTAGTGTTGCCGTGAAGTGGTTCCTAAATGAAATCAACTCGGCTGAAGCGCTTGCTATACTTAAGGATTTTCAGTCAAGCTATCTGTCTTTGCTTGCACCGGATTTTATTTATGCAGAGCTAGGCAATGTTATGTGGCAAAGGGTACAACGTAAGATGCTCGCGCCCTCGGATGCCAGAGACTTTGTGGATAGAATCAGCAAAATCAAATTCACTGTAACTTCAACTGCTGTTCTGTTAGGTGATGCTTGCCGTCTGGCAATTGCTCATCGGCGTACCGTCTATGACTCTTTGTACCTCGCCCAGAGTCTGCGAGAAGCATGTGAATTAGTGACAGCAGATGCAAAGTTAGTCAATGCGGTAGGTGCGACCTTTCCGAATGTGACGTTGTTGGCTAACTGGTCCTAACGAGGAGTGAATTCGTGACATGATTGCCGCCCGTAGTTCACTTGATGACGTGCTATCCGCTCGTGAGGAATGATCTGATACTTAAGACCAGGAGCAGCTAATGGCAGACGCCAAAGACATAACGGTAATTATAGACGGCATAAAAGTGCAGGTGCCCGCCAACACTTATGTGTGGGACGCCTGCCGCAAGATAGGGATGGAGATACCCAACTTTTGTTACATACCCGGCCTACGGGCGTTTGGCGCTTGCCGCATGTGCGTGGTCGAAGTCACGGGCCGCAAGGGGTGGGAGCTTGTTACCTCATGCTCCACCCCCGCCACCGACGGCATGGAAGTGCGCACCATTAATGAGCGCATCTGGCAGCAGCGTAACATGGTCATGGAGGCCCTCGACACCGACCACCCCGTTGACTGTCCTATTTGCGAAGCCAATGGCGATTGCCGCCTGCAAGACTACGGTTATGAGTATGGCGTCACGGGAACCGACACCCGCCGCCCCAAGATCGTGCGCCCCGCCGAGCGTCTTTCCCCCGCCATTGACCTGGACCGCGACCGATGCGTGGTGTGCGGGCGTTGCGTGCGCGAGTGCGACGAGGTGGTGGGCGCGACCGCCCTGGCCTTCGTCGAGCGCGGCGTTGAAACGCTGATTGATGCGCCGTTCGGCAAGTCGTTACTGGAGACGCCTTGTGTGTCATGCGGTCAGTGTATAGAGGTCTGCCCGGTGGGCGCGCTTTCCAGCCGCATCAACCTGGAGATGGAGCATCACTGGTGGCAACGCAAGACCGAGACCACCTGTGAATACTGCTCGGTCGGTTGCACTATCAAGCTGGGCGCCACCCGCAACAAGGTATTCGAGGTGCGTAGCGACGACGCGCTCGGCCTGAACGACGGTGTCACCTGCGTGAAGGGCCGCTTCGCGCAGGACGTGATCAACTCGAACAGCCGCCTCGGCACGCCCTTGATACGGCGCGACGGCAAGCTGGTATCGGCCACCTGGGACGAGGCGTTAGACCTGGTAGCTTCCAAGCTAAACGCGAACAAGGGCGCGGTCGGCGTAGTGGCCTCCGCCAAGCTGACCAATGAAGAGAACTATCTATTGCAGAAAGTGACCCGCCTGGGCCTAGGCACGAACAACATTGATTACGACGCCCGCGCCTCCGAAGCGCCCGCCCTGGAAGTGCTGAAGAAGATGCTCGGCTATCCGGCGCAGACCAACAACCTGATTGACACCCGCCAGAAGGCAGGCTGTATCCTCTCGATAGGCGACAGCGTCTACGAGACCCACCCGGTGTACGGCTATCAGCTTCAGCGGATGATCCGCCTCATGGATAAGAAGTTAATCATGATTCACCCGCGCTATACCAAGATGTGCGACTGGGCGACACTGTGGTTAGCCCCCCACGCAGGCACCGAGGAGATATTAGTCAACGGCCTGGCCCGTGTGATACTGGACGCCGGATTAGTTGACCAGGCGTTCCTGGACAGCCGCACAGAAAACAGCGCGGGTTACTTGGACACGCTTCGCGCCCACGACTTCTCGCTGGAAGAGGTCAGCCGCAAGACTGGTGTGCCCACTAGAGATGTAGTGGCCGCCGCCTACCTGTACGCCACAGGCGGCACCAGCACGGGGCCGGAAAAGCTGCCCAAGCCGACCCATCCCAGCAACCTGCCTGCCTCGCAGAACGGCTCGAAGGGCGATGCCAAGGGCAACGTGACAAGCAGAGACGCATCAGGCGACGCCACCCAGACCGCAGGCAGCCCCGTCCCGCCCGTCGTACAAAGGCCCGAAGGCGGCTATCCGCCCTCGACCGTAATCTTCCCGGCGTCTGCGCCCTACACGCTCACCTCCGGCGCAGCCACCGCGCTCACTAACCTGGCGCTTGCGACCGGCAACATCGGCAGGCCGGGCGCGGGCGTGAACCCGTTGGTGGGCGATGCAAATTGCCTAGGGGCCAACGACATGGGCTGCCAGCCCGATTATTTCCCCGGTTACCGCCCGGTGAACGCCGACAACGCCCGCGAGATGGAGGAGATGTGGACGGTTGACCCCGACCGCGCCTCCCCCGAAGTGCCTGCGGAACCGGGCATCGGCTTCTACGGTATGCTGGCCGCCGCCGACCAGGGCGACCTGAAAGCGATGTGGGTGGTCGGCTCAAATCCGGTGCTGGCCGAGGGCGAGGCCGACAGCGACCGCGTTCGCAAAGCCCTACAGAAGCTCGACTTCCTGGTTGCGCAAGACATCTTCGCAAACGAGACCGCCGAGCTTGCCGACGTGATCCTGCCTGCCGCTTCCTTCGCCGAGAAAGAGGGCACTTTCACCAACACCGAGCGCCGAGTGCAGCGCGTTCGCCAGGCGATTGAGCCTGTGGGCGCGAGCAAGCCCGACTACGCGATCATCG
>JBBSGN010000084.1:0-8326 GCA_038254085.1 Chloroflexia bacterium
CTTATTCTATCCTGCTGGTATGTCCACCATACCCCGCAAACCCACCGAACCAAGCACAGACAGCCCGCAAGTCCCCGTCCAGATCACCCCGCAAAGCGAATTAGAGGCCCGCGCGGCCCGCCTACAGGCCGCCATGCGCGAGGCGGGGCTGGACGGGGTTATGGCGACCCACAACGCCGACGTGCTCTACCTGTCGGGGGTCGTGCAGCAGGCGCAGGTCTACCTGCCTGTAGAGGGGCAGCCGCTCCTCATGGTGCGTAAGCATTTGGGGCGGGCGCGCATGGTGTCGCAGTTGGATGGCGCGGGCGTGGTCGGCGTGCGCTCTCTGCGCGAATTGCCCGGTCTGATAGAGAACGCTGGGAGCAGGCCAGGGCGTATCGGGTTCGAGCTCGACACCCTGCCTGTATCAGTGTTCCAGGCTTACCAAAAGGCGCTCTCTCCTCTCGGCGCCGAACTGGTGGACGGTAGCAGCCTCTTTCGGCAGGTGCGTGCCATCAAGAGCGAGTACGAGGTCGAGCAGGTCCGGCGGGCGGCGGACGTAGCTGACGCGGGCGTGCGGGCGGCTGCCGAGCATGGGCACGAAGGCATCGCCGAGATAGAGCTTGCCGCGCTGGTCGAGGCTGCCACCCGCATAGCCGGGCACAGCGGCACTATACGCATCCGCGCCTACGGCCAGGAGATGCACATGGGCCACCTCCTCTCCGGCGACTCCGGCTCGCTCGCCTCCTTTATGAACTCGCCCACCGGCGGCTACGGCCCCGGTCCCTGGGCGCCTTACGGCGCTGGGGCACGACCGCTCAGGCGTGGTGAGCCGGTGCTGCTCGACTATTCGGGCGAGTGGGGAGGCTACATCGCCGACCAGACCCGGATGCTATCGGTTGGTCCCCTCTCCTCCTTCTGGCAAGACGCCTACGCCGCCATGCTCGATGTGCTGGCCTACCTGGAACGCGAGGTCCGGCCAGGCGTGACCAGTGGGCAGGTATATGACATGGCGCTAGAGCGTGCCACATCGCTCGGCTATGGCGACAACTTCATGGGACCGCCCGAAGAGGCGTCGCCCGGTCAGAAAGTGCCCTTCGTGGGTCATGGTGTCGGCCTCGAACTGGATGAATGGCCTCCACTCCAGCGCGGCACCGACGCTCTATTGGCGGTGGGCATGGTGCTGGCCGTCGAGCCTAAGCTGATATTCGAGGGGCGCGGCGCTATCGGCATCGAGGACACCTACCTCCTTACTGGCGACGGCCTCACCCCTCTCACACACTCTTCGCGGGAGATTCAGGTGATATAGCGCCCGCCCATGTCCCTTCGCCGCGTTTTCCTGAGCTCGCCCGCCCCTGCGTCACCCACACAGCAAAAGCTGCCTAAGCTGCGGGACGCTTTGTCGCGCTTGCGGGCCGGCTTGCGCCGACCGCTCCCGCCCTACGCCCGTACCCTTTTCGCATACTCGGCTTGCCTCGCGCTGGTGGTCGCATCCGCGTGGGCGATCCTCACCCTGTCAAAGGGCATAGAGTTACGCAGCTTCGAGCAGCATCTGAGCGACAGCAGCACCGATGGCCTCGGCACGAGCCTGGTGGCGCAGAGCTTCCGCAGCCAGCGCGCCAACCTGAGCAGCGTCGAGCTAGAATTGTCCAGTAAGACTGCCCTACCGCGTGATGGCGGGGTGCGACTCCTCGTGGGCGACGGCCTCACGGGTGCTGTGGTCTACAGCGCCTCCCTGAACACCGCCAACTTCGATAAGAACCCCTACCTCTCTTTCGGCTTCCCGCCTATCGCCTCCTCGGAAGGCATGACCTATACGCTGGCGGTCGAGACCCCCGGCAGACCGCTCAACTCGGCAATCGGTGCCAGGTACAACTCCTTCGACGCGCTCTCATCGGGCCGGATGTATACGGACGCAGGCGCAGGCGATGGCGACCTCTCTCTCAACCTGTTCTACCACCATGACCTGTCCACCCTCTTGCGAGATGTTGGCAGCGCGCTTGACGGCCAGGGCGCGCTCGTCATCTCCTGGCTGCTACTTCTACTGCTGCCCGGTCTGGCTCTTCTCTCCTGGCTGCCCAACAGCCTGAGCGCAGGGCAACGGCTGCTGGCGGCCCCCGGCGTGACGGCGTTGGCCCTGCCCGTCTTTTTCCTCGTGCTTCGGGCGCTCGGCCTCACGTGGGGTGGGGTCGCTTCCTGGGTGCTGCTGGCCGTCTGCGCCATTTTGGTCGCGCTGCGTTGGCTCCTGTACAGGCCGACCACTCGCCCGCGCCGTCCCGTTGCAAGCGACCTGGCCTTCTGGGGCCTCTTGCTTGGCGTGCTTGCCCTCACGCTGGCGAGCAGATTGCTATCCCTCCGAGATGCTTACGCGGGCATGGGCCTGGACGCATACCACCACACCCTCATCGCCGAGATGTTCGCGCGGGCGGGCGGCATACCGTCTAACTACCAGCCTTACGCGCCGCTTGCTTCGTTCACCTATCACTTCGGCTTCCATGCGCTGACGGCGACGGTCGGCTGGCTGTCGGGCCACACCAGCCCCGGCGACATGCTCACCCTCATGCCGCAAGCCGGGCAGATTGCCACCACTTTGCCGGTGTTGACGCTGGCCCTGTTCGGGTGGAAGGCGCTGGGCAACCGCTGGGCCGGGCTGGCGGCGGGCGGTATTGCGGGCCTGGTGAGTATCCTCCCGGCCTTCTATGTCAACTGGAGCCGTTACACGCAAGGGTTGGGGTTGGCCCTCCTGCCCGTTGCCTGGGTATTGCTCCTGGAGGTGTTAGAGCAGTCAACCGCCCAGACCGCAGCCGCGCCGGGGTCCCAGCAGGTGACGTGGCAGAGCGCCCTGGGACGGTCGGGGCCGTTCATGCTGGCGGTGGTGGGCGCTGCCGGCCTGGCCCTCACCCACTACCGTATTGAGATGATATACGCGCTCTTCGTGGCCCTTTATCTGTTGTGGAGGTTGCTCGCCTCGATCCGCGCTCGCAAACCGCTCTTACAGGCTATAGGCCAGTTATGGCGGGCGGGCCTGGTGGCCGTCCTGACGCTGGCGGCTCTCAGCCCCTGGCTGGTCAACCTCCGGCAGAACTTCACCACTCACCTGGTAAACAAAGTCTCGTCCGATACCGCAGGCTACTACGACTTCCAGGGGATGCTGGGGCCGGACGTGCT
This sequence comes from Chloroflexia bacterium, assembly GCA_038254085.1. GTDB lineage: Bacteria > Chloroflexota > Chloroflexia > QHBQ01 > JADMIH01 > JADMIH01. The sequence goes on from JBBSGN010000084.1 coordinate 3,148, forward strand.
GAACCACCCTTCGCTACCCATTATCTTCGTGCTCGCGCTGGCCGGGCTGGTGGTGCTGGCCCGCCGCCGGGATGTTCTCCTGTTGGGCTGCGTGCTGGCGCTTGGCCTGCTGGTGTTGTTCCCCGGCCCGCGCGACTCAGTCCTCACTTTCATCTTCTCGCTCGGCGGCCTGGTACGTTCGCCCGACTGGGCTATTCCACTCTTCATCTTCCTACTCGCGCTCGGCACGTTGCTGCTCGCTGCACGAGGGCGCGACCCATTGCCGTTGCTGCCCGCCCTGGCCTGGCTCATCCTCGGCCTGTGGTCCACGCCCTATCTCTTTCCGGTGCGCCTACCATATGCGGGCTACCTGGACGCGAGTACCCTCGCTTCGGGCGCGTGGCTGCCGCTCTCTATCCTGGCGGGCTACGCTGTGGCGGCTGCCGGGCGTTGGGTGCTATCTCTGGGCGACACTTACCGAGCGGCGCGGCAGCGTGCCTGGCGCGTGTCGGCCTCTGCGCTGATGGCTGCCGCCGTCCTGCTGGGCAGCGCGGCATCCGGGTTGTCTCTCTCCTCGCTGATTGACATGAAGCCATACATGGCCCAGGCCGACGCCGAGGCGCTCGCCTGGATGCGGGAGCACCTGCCCCGTGATGCGTACGTGATGGCGAACCCCTTTGCTTTTCCCTGGGCGCCTACCTCGGTGCAGGGCCAGGACGCGGGCCTGTGGGTTCCCCTTGTGGCGGGCGTGCGCGCCTCCGTGCCCCCCATCCCCGCCTATAACGAGCGCCTCGCCGACCCCAACTACCTCTCCGGCCTGCTTGGACTGGTGCGCTATGAGCCATACGCCACCCAACAGGCCGACTGGCAAGCCCTACATGCAGCAGGCATTACCCATATCTACGTAGGCTCCAGGGGCAACGCCTTCGCCATCAACCGCCTCCTCACTAGCGACCAGGTGACGCTTGTCTACCACAAGGACGCAGTGTGGGTCTTCGCGCTGAGGTGAGTAGGGACGACTGACGACCGACGACCGACGACCGATAAAGCTGATAACTGATAGCTGATAGCTACAGCCGTCGTCGGTCGTCGGTCGTCGGTCGTCAGTCGTCGGTCCCCAATGGCACAACTCTTGCTCCTTAACTCTCGCACCGGCAATGTGAGCGAACCGGGCGCGGTGCAAGTCTAGCCGGTATGGAGGTGTAGAGTTGGCAAGATTTCAGGGAAACATACACGCAGGCTCAGAGCGCGCTGCTTCCACGCTCCTCTTCTTGATCCTATTGATAGTGATCCTGTTGGGTGTCTGGTGGTACAGCGACGGGGGAGTAGGTCTTACAACTTTCTGGAATAACCTCACGCAGTCGGTCCAACGTAGGATACCGTAACTTGTGTGGGATCACCAGAAGGTAAGGAGAGAAGGACGATGGATAAAAAGGCGAGAGACATAATCGGTCTACCCGTTATAACCTTCGACAGGGGCGTCAAGGTCGCCGATGTGCACGACCTGATCATTGACCCGGAGATGCGCCAGGTATTGGCTCTGGTTATGGACGAGAAAGCGATGTTCCATTCGGCAAGGGCTATCCCCTTTGGTCGCATTTCCGCGATAGGCTCCGATGCCGTGATAATACCCGACGGCAAAGCCGTGATTGACGTGGACCGCGACAAAGTGCTGAAGCGCCTGTACAACAACCAGACGGTGCGCGGCCTGCGGGTGCTGACCGACGATGGTCGCAAACTGGGCGAAGTAAGCGATATGCTCATTGACGACAAAACGGGCGAGATCAAAGGCTATCACGTCTCGATAGGCCGTATGTTGAGCATGGGCCAGGGGACAAAATGGCTGCCGGCGGACAGCGTCCTCAACATGGGACAGCGCGTGATGTACGTGCCCGCCTCGGTCGCCGACGACTTCGAAGCGCAGCCCGGCGGCATAGCAGGCGCGCTCGACCAGGCGGGCGGGAAACTGCGCGTCGCCGGGGCCAAAGCGAACACTCGCCTCGAAGAGCTTGGCGAGCAGGCGAAAGTATCCGGCTCGAAGCTCAACGAGCAGCTAGGCCAGCTAGGCGAGCAGGTGCGCGAGGCCGTGCCCCAGCGCACCGCTCAGATGGTCGTGGGCAAAACGGCCCACAAGACCGTGACGGCCCCCGATGACACCGTGATAGTCAGCGAAGGCGATACCATCACCCAGGACAACGTTGACGCCGCCAAGCAAACGGGCAGGTTGCCGCAACTCGTAATGTCTGCGGGCGTAGGCCCGGCCCAGCAGGGCGCGGGGAACCTGGGCGGCCAGGCAACCCAGAGCCTGTCTGACATGCGTACCGAGGCGAGAGACCTGTGGGGCCAGATAACTAACCGCTACGAACAGGTTGTAGGCCAAACCGACGACAAAATGATGGAGCGCCGTATCAAGCACGCGCTTGGACGGCCCGCTACCCGCGTGATTCTGGACGGCGACGACAACATCATACTCAACACGGGTGATATTATCACCAACCGTGCGATTGATGCTGCCAGGCAAGCGGGCGTATTGGACGTGCTGGTAGATTCGGTCTACACCGAGCGGCCCAAGCTGACCCTGGAAGACCTGAAAGCGCCTCGCACCGGCGAGGCAAGCCTGGAAAGCGAGTTGGCGAGCGGCGCAAGCACCCAGGAAACGACCTCGTCCCAGGCCACCAAGGGGTAATCCACCCACACTTTTTCGGCTTACACCTTGCGCTTATAAGCGCCAATGAAGGAGGATAAAGGTTTTGAACACTCGACTTATCATGGGCATAGTGCTGGTAATACTTGGTATCCTGGTGCTAATCTCACCGCAGTTCCTGGCAGTGATAGTGGGCCTGGCGCTCATCATCGGCGGCCTCTGGATCGCCCTGCAAAATGCTCCCAGCAGCGGCAATATCTAGGATAAAGGAAGTCATTCTTAAACCTCAAACACCAAAACCGGCACAAGTGGTTTTGGTGTTTGAGGTTTTGCTTCCTGGCCCTGTGTTGGCATTCCACTCATAAATTGTCTGTGCGCATGGAGCTTAGTTTGCTGACCATGTCCCGCCAACATAGCTAAGGCTTGCCGCTACTATGCTGCCCGCTCTGCCCTTGCCCTCTCCGCACTTGGCTGCCTTTCCGACTTTGAATAGACCCTGCATAATTATGGTTCCTCTTGACGCCATTTCGCACTGGTGTTATGAAGAACTATTCGATGGGGGATGACCTTTACCACTGACCACTTCAAGCACGGGGAGAATATTGATGAGCGACCGGATAGTGGCTTCTCGCCTGGCAGCGGGCCCCAATGACTACGAACGCCTCGGCATCAAGAAAGACCATATTGAGCAATGGGAAGACGGCATGCGAACCGATGGCCGCAAGGGGACCTATGAATGGTGGTACTTTGATGCGCACCTGAGCGATGGCTCAAAGACGGTTATCGTCTTCTACACAAAAGACATCGCAGACGTGGGCAAGCCGCTCGCACCCTTCGTAGCTATCACCCTGGACAGGCCAGACGGCACGCATCTGGAAAGAAAATACTATCCAACCAGGCAAGATTTTTCCGCTTCTAGAGAACGCTGCGGCGTTCGCATTGGCCCGAACACTTTCAGCGGCGACCTGCACACTTACCAGATTCATGTAGAGGCGCAGGACATTGTTTGCGACCTAACCCTAACCGGCACTGTTCCGCCATGGCGACCGGAGACCGGCTACCTTCTATTCGGTGAGCGAGCCGAGCATTATTTTGCCTGGCTGCCTTCTGTGCCCCAGGGTGACGTTCATGCGGTCTTCACGGTAGGCGGCCAGCAGGAGGAGTTCATAGGGATAGGCTACCATGACCACAATTGGGGCAATATCTCCATGACCAGGCTTATACATGACTGGTACTGGGCGCGTGGTAAGCTGGGTGACTACACGGCGATTGCTTCTTATGTAACTGCCGAAAAACGGTACGGCTATAAGCCCTTCCCGGTCTTTATGCTCGCACACAAGGGCCAGGTCGTCGCCGCCGATGACAGCAAAGTGAGTTTCTCCGCTAGCGACTTCCATGATGATGAGGAGTTGGGCAAGCCCGTGGCGAACGTGCTGGTCTATGACTACAAGGATGGCGACCTGCGTTACGTGCTGACCTTCAAGTGGGAAAAGACGATCCTTCGCATAAAGCTGGTCGAGGGCATTCAGGGTATCAATGCGCTGCTGGCTCGGTTGGTTGGATTCGACGGCACCTTCATGCGCTTTACGGGCGATGTAGCGATTGGACATTACGAAGGTGATAAGCTTGTGGGGCTGGAGCATGAAGAGGCCATTTGGGAACAGATGTATTTCGGGCGGGTACGTAAGGGATAGTTAGACCTGGCAAGCCAGGGCCTACTCAAAGTCCAAAGTCCAAAGTCCAAAGAAAGACTGGGCCTTGGGCTTGTTCACGCGGGTGCTCGCGCGTCTCTTTGGACTTTGGACTTTGGACTTCGGCCTTTGAGTAGGCCCTATACCGGGCCCGCTCTTGACATCCACTTATCATTCGCGCAAATGAGAGGGGAAAATGGGAGGAGCATGAGCCAATCGATGGTAGAGGTCCGTCGGCAACCCCAGCAGGGCAAGGATGTGTTGCTGCGTCCCATTCAGAGGGGTTACGTACCTACGTACCCTTGCCATCGCCCACCTTTACCCTTCCAGCACGTCAGCGTTATCTCGGCAAATGCGTCTAGCACCCGCTCTGTGGTCGGTCGCACTGTTCGCTGCGTGCGGCTCGCCGGGTTTAAACCACCCAGGCTTTCCCCACGCTGCGCTAACTCCGCTCGCAAGCGTTGTTCTGTGATCACCAACACCCGCAAAGCCGCAAAGCCAGCATCAGCAGCCATACCAACCCTGCGATCCGCTGTTCATCTCGCACGTACACCGGTCGGATATGCACCGCTCGACTTTTGAGGCGGGCAAGCGGGCAAAGTCCCTCTCATGTACTACCTGCCCATGGTATGTCTCCAGCACCTGCCTTGTGCTGCATTGCTCGACTGTTGTGCTTGTCAAACAGACTTGCCACCCCAATCGCTCAATGTATCTCTCCCATGCGGCCGGATCCACCCTGACCTGCTCCACCACCCAGCATGAACGTCCCGCTACCGTCTTCACCTCTACTACAGATGCACTTACTACTCCCTCTCCCTCTCCCTCTCCCTCTCCCTCTCCCTCTCCCTCTCCCTCTCCCTCTCCC
>JBBSGN010000085.1:0-8282 GCA_038254085.1 Chloroflexia bacterium
CCCGTCGTATTGATTCATGAGCGGGCCATAAGTGTTGAATATGCGCACAATCCGCCCGTACAGCCTGTGCTCGCGCACGTACACCGAGGTAATAGCCTCCGAGAAGCGCTTGCCCTCGTCGTAGCAGGCGCGCGGTCCGGTGCTGTTCACGTTGCCCCAGTACTCCTCGCTCTGGGGGTGGACCAGCGGGTCGCCATAAGCCTCCGACGTGGAGGTAATCAGGTATTTGGCATCGTGCTTGCGCGCCCATTCCAGCACGTTATGTGTGCCCTGCGAGTTGATAATCGCTATATCAAGCGGTATACGGCTGAAGTCGGCGGGCGACGCCGGACTGGCGAGGTGGAATATAGCATCAACCTTGCCCATGCTCGCCTCTGCCTCTGCGGACAGAGGCTGCACAATATCATGCTCGATCAGCCGGAAGTTGGGGTTCCCGCGCAAGTGGGCGATATTAACCGGATTGCCGGTCAGGAAATTGTCAACCGCCGTGACTTCGTGCCCTTGCCCCACCAGGACATCGCAAAGGTGCGACCCAATAAACCCGGCCCCGCCGGTAACTACAATACGCAAAAGAACCCTCCTAGACTCGTAAAACGTAAAACGTAAAACGTAAGGGCTTGTTCTTACGTTTTACGCATCACCTGCATCAACACACAACTCAGCCAGAAAATCATCGCCAGGTCCATGAGGAAATAGGAATTGTCTACCAGGCCATGCGCCAGGAAAGCGGTCATGCTGGCTAGCAGGCCGAGCGCCAGCGCCCTTGTGAGGGGATCGGCTGTGTCCGCGAGCCTGGAAGACGCCCTCTTCACGATATATACCGCCTCGCGGAAGTACCTCCAGAGGAGCCAGAAGAGGACAAGCAGGCCCATTATACCTAAACTGAGCCAGTAATCCAAAAATATGTCGTGCGGGTGAGAAGTGTCAGGCTCCCCTTTTAGCTCTTTGGTAATGTAATGGTCCTGGAACTGGTTCAGAAACTGGTCAATGCCCACGCCAAATACAGGATGGTCGGCCAGCATATGCAGAGAACTTTTCCACAACTCTATACGCAGCAGGCCACTACCTGGGCTGAATACCCTTTCGGGCAGCCCAGGAACGATAAGTGTCGCGCCCAATATCAGCACCACGACCAATGCGCCCGCCGCACCGGCCACCAAAGCCTTGCGCCTGGATAGCGCCTCAAGCACGCTGCTCGGCCTCGACCACAGCCACACGCCGATTGCCACCAGCATGGCAACCGCCACCGCCACCCACGCCCCGCGCGAGTATGTAAGCAGGAATGTGGCGGTCATCGGCAAACAGGCCAGCGCGTAAATCGTCTTGCGCCAACGGTGGGCACCCCAGGGAAGGAAGATGGCGATGCACCCCGCGAATGGCAGCACCCTGTCCAGGTACAGGGCCAGGTTGTTCGGGTGCTGGTACACACTTACCACGCGGTTGACTCCTTCGACGGCTACCATGCCGCCTCCACCCCCAACGAATTGCCACAGCCCGTACAGGGCCACCACAACGGCAGCGGCCACGAAGGAATCGGCCATACGCAGCAGGGCGCGCCTCGTGGTGACGGCCTCGGTGAGCAGGAAGTAGAACAGCACAGGCTCTACGATGTCCCAGCGATAGGCGCGGGCGCTATCCCTCGCAAAGTTGGGGTCGGCCAGCGTGAGGAGAGAGAACGTCCCCACCAGCAGGAGGGCTACGGCGGGCGGCGCGAAGGCGTCTTCCCGGTTCCAAGCGAGGAAAGTAAGTACCGAGTACCGAGTACCGAGTAAGTTTTGAGTTTTGGGCTGGGTGATTGGTAAGGCGGTTTCACGGACGGGGCCATTTTGGGCGGTGGCCGGTTCGGTCTGCAGTTGCTGGGTGTTGAGTCTGGCAGTTGCGACTGGCGCGGTGGCGGGGCGTTGAGGCCACCGGGCGGGGACGAGATCTTCGGGTGCGCTGTCGTGTAGGATGGGTAAAGGGATGGTTTGTTTCAGGTCGTTGAGGGGTTGTGTGGGCTGTAATGGCACAGCTTGCTGTGCCATTACAGCCGTTCCTTCCTCCGCGCCTCCCCGTCTCTGCGGTTCGATATTTAGCCTAACCGCCAGGCCGGGCAGGAGATAGGCGACGGCATGGCGGGCCAGCACGGCCCCGAACACCAGCATGAGGAGGGTCTCGGCGATGGGAAAGTGTTGCTGGCCTATCTCTTTAGGATACCAGAAAAAGGGTATAGCGAAGGCCACCGCCGCCAGTCCGGTCGAGGGTTTGAGAAAGGCGAGCAACCCCCACCCCGCCAGTGATGCCACAATGAGCGGTAGGCTGTTGCTCTTATAGTAGAGGCCAATCAGGAGGGCCATGCCGACCACCAGCGCGCCGTTGCGGGCCGTCTCGCGCACCACCTCCGAGTAGAGGTCCCTGGGCCTGTTGAGGGCCGCGCTCACCCACCTGCCCAGGCTCGACGCGCCTAATGCCGCTGACGAGACCGCTATCAGTCCGAGCAGGCCGTATAGGAGAGGGAACCCAAGCGCGTCCCATATCGGTTTGTCTTTGGGCGTCTTAAAGTCGCCTGTGCGCGTGTCCGGTAGCTGTTTGCTGTATTGCTGTAGGGCGGTGTAGGCGGGACGGGGCGAGAAGTCATCGCGCACGATAGCGAAGTAATTGGCAGGCTCGTTGGGTATGGGGTCGGGCTGGCGCAAGTACCACACGAACATCACACCCATCCAGGGCCACTCGGTGCGGGCGCGCTGGTATCCTTCCACCAGCCAGCGTCCCTGCGTCTGCTCGTCCACGCTCTTGCCCCAGATGTTCTTGGCGGGGTCGCCCTTGAAGTCGGGTGGCAGGCTGATCCAGGCGTACTCGCTTATCCAGATAGGCTTATTCGAGTCGCCGTACTTGTTCATCACGTCGCGCAGCAATATGGGCCGCGAGAAGCTGAGGTACTTAAGGTCGGTGCGGCTGGTGTCGGGCGGCTGGCCCAGCCCGTACAACATGGTAGAGAGGATGTCGAAGTAGGGGGCCGCACCCTCTTGGTACATCCCCTCCAGGAACAGCACGTCGTTTAGATTGGCGAAACTGTTCTCGGCGGTAGGGGCGAGGGCCGCCGTGATGATTACCGCGTCGGGGTTGGCCTGCTTGGCCGCATCGTGGGCGATCTTCAGCATTCGCGTGTAGTCTTTGGGGCTGATCTCGTGCCCGCCCCACTCGCCGTACAGGTTAGGCTCGTTCCATATCTGGAAGTACTTTACCTTGCCCTTGTAGCGGCTGGCAACCGCCTTTACGAAGTCGCCGTAGTCGCCGTAATCGTTGGGCGGGCCTTTGCGATAAGTCTCAACGTCGTCGCCCGGCCTGCGCGCCCACACGGGCGGGCTGTCCAGGCGGGCGATTATCTCCAGGTCGTATTTGGCGCACAGCTCTACGATGCGGTCATACTTGTACCAGGCGTTGACGGGCGGGCCGTTGCGGGTGTCGGTGAAGTCGCCTTTGGCGCTGATCTCGATGTCGTTCCAGGCGAAGCCCTGGCGCACCCACTTGAAGCCCGCGTCGTGCGCCATTTGCAGTGTCTTTTCGACCTTCGCCGGGTCCACCTCCTTCTCAAGAAAGAGGTTCACGCCCAGCGGGTTCACGTTGGCGTGGTCTACCTGGGGAAAGGTCGGCCCCCAGGTCACGCCGCTGTTCACATACTGGTCACCATATGAGGTGAGGGTGAGGCCACCCAGCGACACTGCAAACAGCACGACAGCGAGGACGACGCGGACGATGGGGCCAAGTACCGAGTACCTCGTACCGAGTACCAAGTGTCGAGTACCAAGTGTCGAGTGCCCAGTCCCTAAGGCCCTCTCGGTACTCGGTACTCGGTACGAGGTGGCACGCTTCCTCACCGCCCGTGGGTGCCCTGTTCCAGTGACGGCCTGCTGCGCCACAGCGCCCACGCGGTGAACGAAATGCCTGCCAGGAGCAAGAGGGTGAGAGCGGTGAACAGCACGTAGGAGCGGCGGGCCTCGACCGTGATTGCGCCAATGCCGGGCAGGTCCAATTGCTGCTGCAACGGGGCGAAGGTGTGGCTGGCAATAGCCAGGCTGCCGTTCGCCGATTTAGCTCCGCCAGACCCGGCGACGACGGTTATTTGCAACGTGTGCGTGCCCGTGCGTAGCTCCGCGTCCAGGCTGCGGACAACCGTCACCTGGGTGATCTGGCCGCTTGCCGGGGCGGCTATGTACGCCCGGCCGGTGCTGTCGCGTGGCAGTTCGGGTGCTACTTTGTCGGGCGTGCCGTCTACCGAAACGTAATAGGTGGCCGTCAACGTTGACGTGCCGGTGATAGGCACGAGCGTCAGCTTCACATCGGTGCCCGCGAACGGTATCTCCAATTTGTCACCGACCGCGGAAGGGGCCACGTACACGCCCCCCGGCACGTCCGGGTTGAGCATCATATGCCATTGTGGGCCGGCGTCTACAGGCGACGTGAGCGGCCCCCACGTACCGGGTCTGGCTATCTTGTCGGTGTTGTTGGCCGCTACCTGCACGGCGTTGTAGGTGTCGCTCGGCACGAAGTCGGGGTTGATTAGGCCGAAGTAATACTCGCTCTTGCTGTTCGGGATGTCGCCCACCTGCCGTAAATACCAGATGGTGAACACCCCGGCCCAGGGCCAGTGCTCGCGCGCGTACTCAATGCCGCGCACCGTGTAGTCGGCTTGCTGTTCGGGCGCGACCCTGTCCCAGGGGTAGGTAACTTGATTCGGATCGGTGGGTGTCGGCAAATTGTCCGGTGATGCATTCCAGCCGTATTCGTTGAACCAGATAGCTTTATTTCGGTCGCCGTTCTTCTCCATCACCTTACGAAGCAGCTCCACGCGGCGGAAATTCAGCTTATCAGGTGAGGGTGGGTCTTCCGGGGGGAAACCTTTGCCGTAGGCCGTGGCGGACATGGCGTCGAAGTAGGGCTTCGCCCCGGCATAGTACATAGCCTGGAGGTAGTCAAGCTCGTTCAGATTGCCTGCTATATTGAGCGTTTCGTTGTTGGTGGCGAGGGGGGCGGCCATAATCACTATATTATGGTCTACGGACATGGCTGCGGTATAAGCGGTTTGCAACAGATTGGTGTAGGCCACCGCGTTCACACCGCTGGGCCATTCGTTGGCGAGGTTAGGCTCGTTCCATACCTGGATCACTGGCACACGGCCCTTATATCTCTTCACGAACTCGTGGATAAAATCACCGAAGTCGGTAAGATGGCCGGGCGAAGGCGGGAACTTCGCATAAAACTGGTTGCCCTGGATACCCTTCCGCACCGACTCGGTCATGCTGTCGTCGGTGCGCGCCCACTCAGGCGTGCTGTCTATGCGCGCGATAACGCGCAGGCCGTGCTGCTGCGCGAGGTCCACTATCTCGTCGAACTTCTGCCAGGCGCTCTGGTTATTCTTGGCGTCCCAATAGGAGTCCTTGCCGAACTCGATCTCGGCCCATGGAAATTGCTGCTTGATCCAGGTAGCGCCCATGTCGCGGGCCATATCGAGGGTGGTCTTTTTCTTCCAGCTATCTACCTCTTTGTGCAGAAAGGTGTTCACGCCGTAAGGTTGCACCTCGGCCAATGGGATAGCATCGGGTTGGCGCGGTGGCTGGTTGGCGAAGGCGTCGGTCCAGGGCGAGAGGTTCAGCGTCTCGACAAGCAAAATCGCCGCCATCAACACCAGCCCGAACTTCAGCACGAGCCTGCGCTGCCTGCGCGATGCCCTCACCAATTCGGCAGGCGAGGCGCGCCTCTCTGCGGGCAGACCCGTCGCGGTCCGCACAGGAGGCCCGCCCAGCGTGGCTGGCGGAGTGAGAGGGGCTGTGGTAGCAGCCTTAGCTGGGCCAATTCCCTCTACCTCTATAGGCCGGGTAATCCCGCTAGTGGGCGTTGCAGCCGAGATGTAGGCAGACGCGGATGCAGGTTGGGGCTTGCCCATCTGCGAGTCGTCCGTATGTCCGTCGGGGACGGGAGATGCAAGACTGGCGTCCAGGGTCGGGGTGCTGTCGTCTTGTGGCCGCTCTCCACTGTCGCCATCTCCAGAGTTTGTGCTATGGAAAGGCTGCCCGCTCCGAGGAACGGTATCTTTAGACAAAAATGCTCCTCCGGGTAACACGCTCCTCATGTAAAAGTTCAGAAGCCAGACTGAACTGGTTTCTGGACGCTTGCTCTGCCCGCACTTGATGTTACGGGTGCAGGGAGTTAGAAGCGGGTAGGGAATGGTCTCCTGAGACTAAAAACCTAAGCGATATTATACACATTGCCCGGCACACGGGCAAACATTTGTGTACTTTATGGTATAATATGGCTTGCCCGCATCGCGCAAAGGCGCGCCGATAGCACAGATAGAACGATTGGCTGCCTTTCAGGTTCTACATTACAGTGAGTAAAGTGCGGCACTTCACGAGGAGCAAACAGCACGCCCACAGACTCTATGGGGGCCGCTAATATGGCGCAGGCTCATCCCTACAGTCCCAGTCCTATTCCCGATAGCGAGCAACAGGTAGCGATGCCTGAAGACGCAGGCAACACAACACGGCTGGCACCTCCTGGCGGCGCGAAGGCCACCAGGACGCTAATCTCGTTGCCCTCAGCGCCCGACATCCACGCCCGCCGCGCTCGCCGCTTGCGGATGGCGATGCTGGTAGGCAGAGGTGTGGCCGACGGGCTGATCCTGGTGTTCGCATTCGTGGTCGCCTACTGGCTGCGCTACGGGCTGGCCTTCGGGCGTGACGTGGTCGCCCCCGAGTCGTTCCTGCCCCTGTCGGCTTTTTACGTGTACATCGTGGCCTATGCGGCCATGACGCTGGTGGCGTTCCAGACACGCGGCCTGTACGCCCTGCCCAGGGGGGCTTCCTGGCTCGACCACACGCGCCTGATAACGGGCGCCTCTCTGATTGGCGTGTCGGCCCTCACGCTCGGCGCACTCCTCTTCAACCCGATACTCCCCAGCCGTCTTGTCTTTATCTACCTGTGGGGCTGCACTGTGGTGATCTTCGGCGTGGAGCGCTTTTTATACCGCACCGTGCGCGTGTGGCTGTGGCGGCGCGGCATCAATATACGGCGGGCGCTGGTGGTAGGCGCGGGTGTGGCCGGGCAGCGCATTATGAAGGATATAGTCGAGCGTCCCGAGCTTGGCTATAAGCTGGCCGGCTACGTGTCGGATAGCGGCGATACGCCCGGCAGCCCCAACTGGACAGTGCCGGTCAAGCAGCGCAACGGCAAGCTCCGCAACCTCGGCGGACTGAAAGACGTGCAACGCATCCTCGGCTACGAGAACCTTCAGGAAGTGATCGTGGCCCTGCCGGCCACCCACCACGCGCAAATACTCAACATCATAGACAACTGCCGCGAGTACGGCCTCGACTTCAAGCTGGTGCCCGACTTGTTCGAGATGCGCTTCAACGAGGTGCGTATAGACGCCCTGAACGGCGTGCCGCTGATCGGCGTGAAGGACGTGGCTTTACAGGGCTTCAACCTGTACGTCAAGCGGGTGCTGGACTGCACGCTGGCGCTCGGCGCGCTCATTGTGGCGGCGCTGCCGATGCTGCTGATAGCGGCGCTGATCAAGATCACCTCGCCCGGCCCTGTGTTCATCCGCCAGGAGCGCGTGGGGAAGGGCGGTCGTCCGTTCATGTTCTACAAGTTCCGCTCTATGTACAGGGACGCCGAGGCGCGCCTGGAAGAGCTACGCCACCTGAACGAGGCCGACGGCCCCATTTTCAAGATGCGCGACGACCCTCGCCGCACGCCCATCGGCAAGCTGCTACGCCGCACGTCGTTGGACGAACTGCCCCAGATGTTCAACATCTTGCGCGGCGACATGAGCTGGGTCGGCCCCCGCCCGCCCATACCGGAGGAGGTCGCCAGGTACAGCGACTGGCACCGCAAGCGCCTGGACGTGACCCCCGGCCTGACCGGCTTATGGCAGGTGAGCGGGCGCTCCGACCTCTCCTTCGACGAGATGGTAAAGCTCGACCTCTACTACGCCGAGAACTGGTCGCTGGCCCTCGACCTGATGATAATCCTGCGGACGATACCGGCGGTGTTGAGATGGGAGGGTGCGTACTGAATAATTATGAATTATGAATTATGAATTAGCCGATGAATTAACCTTTTCAATTCATAACTCATAATTCTTAATTATTCGTGAAACGGTATGATTGGCTCCGGGTTCAGATAAACCACTCCGTCCTCTACCCTGACCTGATATTTTCCTACGTTGCCGGTGGCGGGGAGGGATGTGGCCTCGCCCGTAGTGACATCGAACGTAGAGCCGTGCAGGGGGCACTCCGCCA
>JBBSGN010000086.1:0-8274 GCA_038254085.1 Chloroflexia bacterium
AAAGGCGCAAAGAGTTTTATTGTTGAGGCTGTGGCTATCTGGCTAGAGTATGGAGTGCTCAAAGCGAACTTTCTGGAGGCGCGGCGGATAGTATATGAGGATAGTATATTATGAATGCATTCAAACCGATGATCAGGCTCGATCAACGTTAAGAAGCCACACCTTATGGATGAACAGTTGGCCATCATGCAGCTCAAACAGGGAAACGTCCTAGCCCTGGAGCCGCTCGTACGTTCCTATCAAACTCAGGCCCTTCGCGTAGCGTGGCTGATTACTTGCGATTGGTCTGTGGCCGAAGATATCGTGCAAGCCTCCTTCATCAACGTTGTCCGCAACATCGCCAAGTTTGATGGCGCTCGCCCGTTCGGTCCGTGGTTCCTCAAGTGCGTCGCCAACGATGCTCTCAAAGCGGTCAGCCGGCAGCAAACCAACGAGTCCTTGGATCGGGACACTGCGGGCGTGGAACCTCACTCGGAGTTGCCGGATCTAGGGCTGGGACCGGCAGAGCTTTTCGAACAAGCCGAGACAGCTGAGGAGATCAGAGCCGCCTTGCGCCAGCTATCGCCACGGCTGCGGGCCAGTGTAGTGCTGCGGTACTACCTGGGCTTGTCTGAGGGAGAGTTAGCAGAGCGGCTGGGCTGTCCGCCCGGCACCGCCAAGCGCCGCCTGCACGACGCTCGCAAACGCTTGCACCGGATATTGCGCCCTTTGCTCTGGGAGCGGGCCGCCATTACCCCCATTGCGCTCACCGAGGTGCCCGATCTTCCTAACATACCTAACCTAGCTAACGGTCCCTACTGGCAGGCCGAACGCAACCCGGAGCCATAAGATCGTGACCCAACTACCCTTACTACGTTTACTACCTGTGGCCGCAGCTTCTGCTCGCTCGCGCAATAGAAGGAGAGAGCCGATGAAAGAGCAACTCGAGGATTTGGGCCTCGACCGTAAACTGACCAAGGCGGTCGAGGAGCTTCCCGAAACGCGCGACCTATGGCCCGCGATCTATGACCAGTTGCAGGCAGCACTCGACATTGTGGGTGCTAGGCGGTTCTTCGCTTCGCCTGTTCAAAACGCCAGACATAACTTCAGTAGTCGCTTCGCGGTGGCCTTGGTCGGACCTCGGCGGGTGTTGACGGTCGCCGCCTTCGCCATTGCTCTACTGGCTATGGTGGTGCTCACTCCGGGGATCATCGCCTGGGCAGGTCGGAACGTGTCCGCGTTGATGGAGCAGCTCGGCTTGCGCCAAGCGCCGGTCGATCTAGGCAAGCCGCTCCTGCCTCCCGGCATGGTTGTGGAGGAAGGGCTGAATCAGCAGCAAGCGCAGCAGCGCCTCACGTTCCCGCTTGCCCTGCCCACTTATATGCCAGATGGTTATGCCCTGCCCAGCGCCTACAACGTCTACACTGGACCATATCAATATGCATGGGGCCGCGTCATGCGGGGAAACAACCAGGACACGGCCGACCCCGCACGGATCAACATCTATGAAATGCCCGCCGCCGAGACCGCGCAAGTGGGTGACCAGTTCTTCGGCGGGGCGTTGGCCGTAGGCGATAGCGCAGTGGTCCCCGTCAACATTTACAGTATCGGCAGTGTTGGCGATACGCAGGGCCTGTGGCTGCAAGTGCCCGATGTGATCGAGACCGACCATTCCGGCCAAACGAGGGTGGTGCGGTATAGCAATATGCTGCGTTGGGAGCGCAACGGCGTCCGCATCACCCTTGGAGTGCCAGACGACATGAGCATGAGCGAAGCCGTCAAAATCGCCGAGTCTTTTCGCTGAGGCCGCATCCAGTGTCCGGTCTAGGGCGTTCGGCGTCCGGTGGGCGCTGAAGGCAAAGGCCCGACATAGGCACTAGCATGGTCGCAAGTATGAGCACAGGTGTCGTGCCGAGCCAGGTGCGCCAAGGAGGTTTAGTGAGCTTAAGTCCTCGCCCTCTTGTTGTGGCGCTCCTTGGCTTCACAGCACTCGCCATCTCCTACTGGGTCATCCTTGGGCCGGTCTCAATCATCTTCAGCGGTCCAATCCACGCCAATCCCATCACCAGGCTCGGAAAGGCTGTGCAAGGAATGGCCGGGCCTATCCGTGGTAGCAATTGTCGCCGCGCTCATCATCTTCTTATCTCTTCTACTAAAGAGGTGGGCACATCGCCAGAGTCGCCAGGGGATGGTTGCCGCCCTCGTACTGCTGACATTCGTTGTGGGGTACATGGTTCTACAGGTGCTCATGTCAATAGCATGGGTGGTAACTCTATGGGGAGTCCCCCAATCGGTTACTGAGGACATGGCTCGCGCACATGAGACAGCACTGTGGCCCTTTGCGGATTGGAGGATCCAATTGGTTACTGGTACTGCGCTTATGGTTTTAGTGACCGGGATGGCCGTCACTGCCATCGGACGTGCATGGATAGCCGTCGTATGGGCCGTCCGCGGGGCCAGTTTCCGGCTGTTGTGCATGCTGGCCCTCGTCGTCCTCGTCATACTCCTTGCTTCGTGCGACAATCAGGACTCAACTCCCGCTCCCACCGCTCCCGCCGCTCCTACCACAGCCTCCACAGCCTCCACGACCTCGAAGACCAGTGTGACCCCACACTTTGAGGAGGCGGCGACTTGCCCGTGGAACTTGAGTGGGATCAGTGGGCAATTGGCGGGGATGAGCGTCAAGTGCGGCTACGTCGCAGTCCCGGAGCATCACGGCCAGCCGGATGGACCGCAGCTGCGCCTTGCGGTAGTGGTAGCCCAGGTGGATCCGGCGCGTCCGTCGCCTGATGCAATCATCTACCTGAACGGCGGCCCAGGCAACAGGAGCGACGCCAGCCTTCTCAGCAATTTCGCGCAGGCCGGGCGTGATATTATAGTCTACGACCAGAGGGGCGTGGGCTATTCTATTCCCGCTCTCAACTGCCCGGCGGCCGGAAACCGCGACCCGGTGAGCGCCGTGTACGATACCGCCACTGCGCTCGTCACCTGCCGTGACCAACTGGTCCAGGCGGGGGCGCACCTGGATGCGTACACTATTCCTGAGAGCGCCGCGGACGTGAACGATATCAGGCAAGCTCTGGGCTATGCTCAGTTGGACCTGTACGGTTTATCTTACGGAACCAAGCTATCGCTGGCCGTGCTACGTGACTTCCCACTAACCGTGCGAAGCGTAGTGCTCGACTCGGTGCTGCCTATGCAGGCAAGTGTGGTCACTGATCTTCCTGGTCACATCGAGCGAACGCTGAACCTGGCCTTTGCCACCTGCGCTCAGGATGCGGAATGCAACTGGACCTACCCTGAGTTGCAGCAGGTCTACTATCAGCTTGTTGCTCAGCTCGACGCCCACCCGGCCACTGTCCCAACGCGTGCCGGGTCGGTGTCGTTCACGGGTACCAATCTAACGCGCCTACTGTTGGCTCTGCTCCTCCAGGGCCCCCAGCGCTTCCCCGATCTCATATACCAGCTCAAGAGCGCCGATTACAGTTCTTTGGGCCAGTTTCTCGATGAGACGCAGGCACCGAGCAGCGACACCGCCTGGGTGATGAGCTTCTCTGTGGCCTGTAGTGATGGAGAGTACGGGACCCAGGAGGAGGCTGCGGGTGCAATTGCCCAGGTCACACCTGCGCTCCGCACCCCGCTCTAAGAAGGGGTGCTGTCAATCGTCCGGTTGTGCGATGCCTGGCCGGTTCCGAAAGCCGCTCCAGCAAGTTCCCAGGCCGTGCATAGCAATACGCCCGCGCTGGTGCTTGAGGGCGTTTTTGATCCGATAACACCTCCTGCCTACGGGCAGTTAGCGGCCCAGACTCTCACCCATAGTTTCTACGTTGAGTTTCCGGACATCGGACATGCAGTGGGTTTCCACAACACGTGCGCTCGCCAGATCGTGCTGGGGTTCCTGGAGCAGCCGGAAACCACACCCGATGGTGGTTGCGTGGCGGGGCTGCGGGTCGCTTTCGTGGGGACAGGAGATACTGAGGGGGGTGGCCAGAGCGCGGGAGGGAGCGGGTTCACTTTGACAGCCGAGATGATGTATGAGGTCGTAGCACCCGTTCTACATCTGACTCCGGCGGACGTACAAAGCCGGGTGCAGGAGGGCCTCTCCGTCGCAGATGTAGCGCAGGCTCAGCACGTGCCCATCCAACAGGTCAAAGATGCACTGCTGGCGGAGATCAAGAAAGAGCTGAACGCCGAGGTGCAAAAGGGGAGCCTGTCTCAAGCTGATGCGGATATAATATTTACAAAAGTCAGTGGCGGGATAGATGACGTGTTGAACAGGCGTGGTGGCCCGTAGGCCACGCTAGGCTAGGGAGAGGGTCGAAGCCCACCCTCTTCCTAGGGTGTGTTTGAATTTGAGCAAGTAACTGTGCAACTTCATAACACCCTCTAGAGAGGCGGTAGAGCGCCGCCAACCCCCCCACCCCGCACCATTCTCTGTGCGTCCTTTGCGTCTTTGCGTCTTTGCGTTTAGGGCATTCTTGATTAGCCTCCATTGTTATTGTTGGTGGAACCACTCCCAACCTGCAACTTTGACGGAGTTTCAGCGTACATCTATAATGGTTAGGCGCGCCGACATAAACATTAGACTAGGAGTAAGCCGACATGGCAGGCGAACTGAGCATACAACCTACCCTATCGCGGTCCACCGTGCCGGTGATGAACGTCGAGCAGCTTGTCTACTGCCTGCTCGAACTGCGGCCCGCCGAGACAGCCGCGAACTCCCAGGCGCCTATGCCGCTCAACCTTTGCCTGGTGCTGGACCGCAGCGGCTCCATGAACGGCTCTAAAATAGACAGTCTGCGCGATGCAACTATGCTGGTGCTGGATATGCTCCAGCCCCAGGACTACATCTCGGTCATATTTTTCAACAGCCGCGTCGAGTTGGCCTTTCCTTCGCAGGAGATAACCGACCAGGCACGCCGCGCCGACCTTCAATCGCGCATCGCCCGCCTGACTGCCGACGGCGGCACCAACATGGCCCCCGCGATGGAGGCCGGGCTGATCGAGCTTCGCAAGCAGATGCCGATGTCGGCCGGTGCTGGCGCAGGCGCGTCCCAGGCCATGCCACTGGTCAACCGCCTGGTGCTGCTCACCGACGGCATCACCGAGAAAGAGAAGCGCTGTCTGGAGCAGGCCGACCAGGCCGCCCGCATCGGCGTGCCTATCACCGCCCTCGGCATCGGCAAGGACTGGAACGACAAGCTGATGCAGACCATCGGCGCACGCAGTGGCGGCGAGGCGGACTACATCGCCTCTCCCGAACAGATACGCTCGCACTTTGCCCGCACGGTACAACAGATGCATGCCGTCGCCCTACAGCGGGCCTCGCTGACTGTGCGCCCAGCTATGGGCATCGGTATACGGAGCATCTTCCGCGTTCACCCGCTCATCTCCCGCCTCTCGCCCACGCAGGGAGCCGAGCGGGAAGCAACGGTGGCGTTGGGCGAGTTGGAGCGCGGGCACGGGCAGACGTTATTAGTCGAATTCGTGGCGCCCTCTCGCCCGGAAGGTGCGTACCGCATCGCCCAAATCGAGACCGAGTATGACGTGCCGCAGGCGGGCCTCAGCAACCAGCGCGCAGGCGTGGACATACTCCTCAACTTCGCGCACGACCCCGCCGCCGCATCGCCGCCCGACCCTCGCGTGATGAACATCGTCGAGAAGGTGAGCGCGTTCAAGCTGCAAACCCGCGCGTTAGAGGACCTGGAGGCGGGCAACGTCAAAGCCGCCACGGTCAAGCTACAGGGCGCGCTCACTCACCTGCTGAACCAGGGCGACACGACGCTTGCCGCCACCGTGCAGGAGGAGCTTGCCAACCTTGAGAAGGGCCGCGTGATGACCCCCGAAGGCCGCAAGACAATACGCTTCGAGAGCGGCAAAACCGTGAGGTTGGACGGTGCATAATACGAATTGGAGAGCTAATTCATGGCGATTTACTGCCTCAACTGTGGGGTAGAGCTACCGGAGGGCGTGGCCTTTTGCGATTCCTGCGGCACCCCCGTGAGGGGCCAGGCCCACCCGGCCAACATCGCGCCCCAACCCGCGCCTGTCGCCTCTATCGGGTCGGTGGCGTGCCCGGTGTGTGGGGCGGCTGCCCTGCCCGGCGAGGCGTTCTGCGACAACTGCGGTGCGGCCCTGCTTGCGCCCAGCCAGTACGCGGTCCCCACCTCCGTCGCATCTTCGCGCCCGACGTCCCAGTCCGTAGCGTCTCCGCCGTCCTACTCGTCTGCGCCCATGCCGCCTTACGCGCCGACTCAACAGGCGATCTCGCTGGTGATAATCTCGCCACCACCACCTGCCACGCTTTCGATACCGAACCGCCCCGAGCTGATAGTGGGCCTCTCGGACCCGCAGAGCAACAGATACCCGGACGTGGACCTGGGGCCATACGGAGGGCTTGACCTCGGCATATCGCGCCGCCACTTCCGGCTGGCTCGGCAGGGCGACCAGCTATACCTGGAAGATCTCGGCTCGGTGAACGGCACGGTGGTCAACGGCCAACGCATCCCGCCCCATACGCTTCAACCTCTGCGTAATGGCGACCGCCTCCTCCTCGGCAAAATGGAGCTTACTATCGAAGCGTCGTGATTGTCGCCGTGGGTGCTGATCGTTGGGCTGGGGCTGGCGTCGCTGCTTGGGGGCCTGCATGCCCTAACGCCGGGACACGGCAAAACGCTGATAGCCGCGTACCTCGTGGGCAGCCGCGGCATAACCAAACATGCTTTCGCGCTAGGCGGCATAGTCACTGTCACCCATACCGCGTCGGTAATCATCATCGGCTTACTGGCCCTCTTTGCCAGCCAGTTCATCGTACCGAACGTGCTGGAGATTGTCTCCGGTCTGCTCGTGGTAGTTATGGGCGTCCGCCTGGTCTGGGCACGGCGGCGCAATCTTCGAAGTGGCACACAGCACGAGGGTGACCACGCGCACACCCATACCCCCGTGCGCGATCATACCCATGAGCATACGCACGACCACACCGGCGGCCATAGCGCCGAACATGCCCACTCGCATGTTATACCCTCCGAAGGGCTCAAATTGAGCAGTCTGCTGGCAATGGGCGTCTCAGGTGGGTTAGTGCCATGCCCGGAAGCACTTGGCATTATGGTAATTGCAGTTGGACTCAATAGGATATTGCTGGGACTGGGCCTTATCGTCTCCTTCAGCTTTGGCCTCGCGGCCGTGCTCATTACGTTGGGCATTTTGCTGGTCCACTTTCGGTCCGTTGTAGGTAGGTTGGACCGCCTGGGTAACGTGGGAAGCAGCACACAACGGGTATTGCCCCTCGTCAGTGCCGTAATCGTCACGGCGTTGGGCGTAGGGATCGCTCTTCAAGGGTTGCTTGCATATATGATCCGAACTTGAGGCTGCAGTACGAGGAGAATGTGAGGGAACGACAATGGCGTAGGAACTGATACTCTATTCGAAATCTCACCATTCTCTAACTATTATCTTGCCTTCCCTTAATCTTGGCGCTCTATACTGATCTTGTACCGCAAAACAAACGCGGTTTCCCACAAGGGATCGACAACAAGCAATTACTAAGTAACAAGGAGATTTAGACAATGAATATCAAGGTACTAGCGGGTTCTGGCATAGCTGTCGGCACCCTTGCATTAGGCATGTTAGCAGGTAGTGTAGTAGGCGCAGGCGGTGCGTCAGCTCAGACACCTGCTACCGTTTCTTCAGTCGCTGCCGTCGCCCCAGCCGCACAGGTAGCGCAACAGGCGGTTATCTATTCCGACATTGTAAGTGCTCCGGCAGCCTAAGCAGCCGCCACTTCTACTCCAAGCCCGGCTCAACCCGAGCAGCAGGCCCCCAAATCGTCGGGCTCGGTGACCGCTAAGATAACCCAGCAGCAGGCCGAGCAAGCAGCGTTGGCCGCAAGCCCTGGCAATACCATTGACCACACCAGCCTCCAGAGCCAGAATGGTATCGCAGTCTACGACGTGGACTTCGCTAACGGTGCTGGCGCTATCGTGAACGGAGACACCGGTGCTATCATATCCACCGAGGCGGCAGGTCTGGACAAGGGCGGTCGTGGCGGACATGGAGGCGGTGCTGATCAGGCCGCGCTCGCTGCCAAGGCTACGGTAAGTAAGGCAGACGCCGAGAAGGCAGCCCTTGCCGCAAGCCCAGGCAACACGGTGGATCACAGCAGGCTAGCCGGTGACCCGAACGGCATCGTGTTCTGGGACGTGGACTTTGCTAACGGCGGTGGCGTCACAGTGAACGCACAGACTGGTGCGGTCATAGCTACCGAAGCCGCCGGCACAGACCAGGGCGGCCACCGCT
>JBBSGN010000087.1:0-8267 GCA_038254085.1 Chloroflexia bacterium
ATGCGAAATCTCGCTGGCCGGTGCGCTCGTGTTGCCCAATGCCCGAAAGACAACTTCGCGGGCCAGCGTGGGGCTTACCCCGGTGAGGCCGCTCACCAGTCCTTTCCAGGCAGCCGATTTGGCGTCTTCCTTGGCGACCTCGGCAAGCGCCAGCGCCAGGCTGTTGATGCTGGCACGAAGCGGATCGCGCTTGTCCTGGGGCGGTGGGGGCACGTAAGGCATGTGCGGAAGGGTGGCGCGGTAGCGGTTCAGGCTAGGTGGGATGCGCTTAATGCCGTCCATCACCGTGCCGTCGGCCTCCACTAACACGATGTTGCTCAGGCGGCCCATGACCTCGATTACCAGGTCAACCGTAGTGATGGGCGCGTCTTCGTCCTCGGTCTCTTCGGCACCCTCAGCGTCGTTGTGCCTAAAGTCCCCCTCAAAATGGTACTCTTGGTGCTTGTGGGGCCACATTTTTTTGGATATACTTAGCGTAAGTATGCGCTCGTAACGCGGCTGGGTCGCGCCCACTATAATGCCGCCCCGCACATACTTCCTGAGCAACAGCAGTAGTGGTGGGTGCTGTTCCGGGTCACGGCTGGGAGTAGACGGGGTGAGATGGACGCGGGCGTGCTGCGGGTGGGCCGATATGAGGAGATGGCTCCGCCCGACACCTGGGCGATAAATCTCCAGGCTGAGGGTGAGGGGGCCGGGTAGGACCAAGTTCTGGATGCGCCCGCCGACGATCTTCTCCTCTAGTTCCTGCCTGACGGCGGCTATTGTAAGGGCGTCAAAAGGCATATAATAGAGTTGACATAAAAGGAGGTAGTAAGAGCCAGTATAACACACGGCGGGTTGTAGGAGCCAGGATTAGGAGGCAGAAGGCAAATGAACGACGACTGATGACCGACGACCGGCTGCCGATAGAACTGACAGCCAACCAGGAGGCATGAGGAGATAGAAGGCTATACGGACAAGGGCGCGCCGGATGGCACGCCGAGCGATGAGGTGTTGCATACCCTCGCCGAATTGGCGAGCGCGGGCGGCCCGGTGCCTGAGATCGAGCAGTACGTGAAGCGGCCCGATCCCGCGTTGCTGGTAGTGTTGACAGGCCCGTCGGGGGCGGGCAAGGACGTAACGCTGAACAGAATGCGCGAGCTTGGGGTGCCGTTCCATTACGTAGTCACAGTCACTACGAGACCGCAGCGCCCAGGCGAAGTGGACGGCAAAGATTATTACTTCATATCTGCTGAAGAGCACAAGCGTATGCTGGATAACAACGAACTATTAGAGCACGCCGAGGTCTACGGCCACTATTATGGCATACCGCGCCGCCAGGTGGTGGACGCGCTCAGGCGCGGGCAGGACGTTATTATGAAACCAGACGTGCAGGGTGCATGCACGCTACGCGAGATAGAGCCGGAGGCGGTGTTCATATTCCTGGCCCCGCCCAGCATGGAAGAGCAGGCCAGGCGGCTATATTATCGGAAAACAGAGGACCCCCAGGAGCTTGCCCGCAGGCTGGCGGTAGCCCGGCAAGAGATGCATGAGATCAGCGATTTCGATTACTTTGTGGTGAACCAGCAGAACAGATTGGACGAGACGGTGGAGGAAATCGAGGCGATCATACAGGCCGAAAAACGCCGGGTCCACCCGCGCAAGATTCGCCTGGCCGATACGCCCGGTAGCCTGTGAACCGTCCAAGGGTTTATCTTATGCCTCTGTGGGCAATAAGGGGGATAATGTAGATGGTAACTAACATGATGGACCGCGAGACAGACCGTTTGTTGCACGACGGCAAAGCCGCCATGAAGCGGGGCGACCGGGTAATGGCCCGCACCTTGCTCACCCAGGCGGTGGAGCGCGACCCGCACAACGAGGAAGCCTGGATGTGGCTCAGTGGGGTGGTGGCCGACGCCAACGAGCAGCAAATCTGCCTCGAAAACGTGCTGGTGATCAACCCGCACAACGGGCAGGCCCGCAAGGGGCTTGAGTACATCAGCGCCAAGACCGGCGTGCTGCCTCGCATTCCCACGCTGCCGTCCGAACAGGCTGCCTCCCTGGATGGGCCTACAGGGCCTCTAGGGTCTGACCCGGCTGCCTACGGCGAATCGCCTACCCAGTGGTCGCCCATCTTCCACGCGCCCGACGGCGGCGAAGGCTCTCCCACCAACGCCGACAGCGGCGATTCTCTGCCCGCCTGGATGACGCCGCCGCAAAATAGCGCGGCTCCTACACCAGAGGCTTCCGCCGAGCGGAGCGCGGACCAAACCGGCGCGTGGCCTGCCTTCTCTCCCGGAGGGCCCGTTGCCGAAACGTCGCGGCCCGGTTTCGACTTGCCGCCGGCAGGCTCCGATTTCGTGCCTCCCTGGGAGCAACCGGGCGTGGGCCTGGGTGCGGCCCCTTCTCTCGATATGTCCGGCGCCTGGTCTGCCGCTTCGGCGGAAACGCACAATGAGCCTCAGCGCAACCGCGAAGACGACGCTACACATATGCTCGACGCCTCGACTACAACTTCTGCCCAGCCCGTAACCGATTCTTCCTCCGAGGTGCCAGCATTCTCTCTGCCGGAGGATGTCGCACCGTTCAAGTTCGACCCTGAGAGCGTACCGGCCTTCGAGCCGCCTACCGGAGACGCTCCCACGCAGGCAGCACCCGGCGCCTCTATATCCGACAGCCCCGCCTTTTCGGGCAGCGCGGCGGCTAACGGTACTAACGGTGACAACACACACCAGGAGCTTGGCGATTGGCTGGGGATCGGGCAAGCCGAATCTGCCGGGTCTACACCCAACTTCGCAGCCTCTCAAAAAGCGCCTCCAGATGCGAACGCTATGCTTGGCTGGAGCGGTTCCAAATCGGCGCAAGGGGCCTCTCCCTTCGGGCCTTTTGGTGGGGCAGGCGCTCCGGACATGGGGCCTATGGGGCCTTACGGCGATATGCAACTCCCTTCGCCGGGCGATCTACCCGGCGCGGAAAACGGCGCAGATAGTGCGAATGGCGCGAACGGTGGGAACAGCCAGTCCCAGCCATGGTATTTACAGTCGTCGAGTAGCAGCATCGCCCCGCCGCCCACCGCCGGGCAGCCCGCCTACGCTGATCCCGCGGGTTCACACGACGCAAGACATGGCAGCGGGCAGGAGAAGACCTCTGCGGTCACGGTCACGATGGAGTGCCCCAACTGCCATGAGCAGGTCTCGGAGACATCGCTGGCCTGTCCTGAGTGCCGGTTCAACTTCTTCGTGAACTGCCCGCATTGCCACGAGCTTATTGACACGGGCGATGCAAAGCCCGGCGTTATCGAGCCGTGCCCCTATTGCGCTAAAGGCGTCAGCAAGATGGAGCTTGGCCTCACCGGGTCGAAGGCAGGCGCGGGCGCTAAGGTTGACGGCGGCGCAAGACCCGATCTGACCGCGTTCCCTGCTATGCAGGATTTTGCTACTACGACGGCTTCCGCAACTCGCCACCGGTCCGTGCTCGCCTGGCTAGCCGATCTCCTCTGGCTGGTGGTAGTCATCGGCATGGTGTGGGCGCTTACCCAACTTCCCACCTGGTTGCACTTGACGGGCCAATATTAGTGGGGTACTATTAGCTGTACAGGCGGGTAGCCGGACGACCGGAGTAGTCGGTGGTCGTCCTTCGTCAATCATCGGTCGCCCCCCGTCCCCGCAGGCCCGCCAACCACGCCCACTACAGAGGGTTCGCCGTGCAGGGTGACAGCTATACTAATAGCCCGATAGCCCCACAAACAAGCAAAGTCATCGAGCTTCAAGGGCATAAAGCCGCCGAGCAGGCTCTTGGCAGGCTGCTACGTGCCGACCCCGCACGCGCCGATTTTCGTAACCTGGTGGCCGATGCGCTTGTCACCGGCCAGCCGCTACTGACCGCTATCGTGCGCCGCCTTGATTCCTCTTCTCCCCAGCACTTTGAGGCCCTTGGCAGGACGCTAGGGGCGTATCCGAAACGCGCGGAGGCGGCTAAGGCGCTGTTGCGGGTCGTGTTGGATCGTCGCCACAGCGACAATCGCCGCCTGGGTGCGGCCATACTGCTCGACCATTTCCTGGGCGCGCCCCCTCCCGCTGACTTCCTCTCAATATTGGATAACCCCGTTGCCGCGTTGGCCAGTTGTCTTACCGCCGCGCTCGATGGCGGGACTGACAAGTTTCCTTCGCTGGTTGGGTACTTGCTCTCGCTCATGGCCCAGCAGCCCGAGTTGATATACCCGATATTAGGCGCGCTTGCCGCATCGGATAGAGATGGCGCCGTCGAGGCACTACGTCTGTTGGCCTTGCAGCCTGACCCTGACTTGATGATGGAGGCGATAGACGCGCTGGCCTCACAGCCTTCTCCTCACGCTATACGCGCTCTGCTTGTACTCGAGCCCAACCTGCCTCACGAGGCATCCCGCGCCGTGTCGCGCGCCCTCCAAAAGCTGCGTTTAAGTGGCTTTGAGGTCGGACCTTTACAGGAACCTACCGGCCGATGCCGCGCGTTACTAAGCCCTATTGATGGGCGAGGCAACAGGCTGCTATGGCTTGGGGTGCCTGTGCGAGGCCAGGCGGACCGCCCAGTAGTAGAGATGGTGACCATGGGTCTGCTCTTGAGCGATAGCGTAGGTATGCGCGATGTGCGGGCGATCACTGCCGCAGACGCCTCGACTTTTCCTCCACCCGCGCAGGTTGGCGCGCTTCATTCGCACTTCGCGCACAAGTTGGGTGGCGCTTTTGTTGAAGATATGCCGGGCGCTGCTAGCTCGGTCTGCCTGGAAGTGCCCTTTGGCTACGGGCTTGCCGTGCTACGCGGCACTGTAGAGAGGAACTGGGCTACCGGCACACCCCTGCCCATTGAGTACCAATTGCTAAACGATCTGTTCTGGGAGTATGGCGCGGGCTACGAGGAAGACGGGCAGGCCACAAACAGGAGCGATTCCGGGCCGCTACAAGCGATCTCGGACAACGAAGGCGACCTGCTCTCGAACTCCCTATTCAGCAGTTGGTACGTGGAGAGTGAAGGCGTGCGGGAAGTGGTAGAAGAGTTGGTCGCGCTGGACAATAGGCTGCCGCACGAGTTGACCGACGAGAATTGGCGACTGCTATTACCCGCCCTGATCCGGCTGGCGCATGATGAGTTCGGCCCCGGCCTATGCGCCCGCTACGCTGACCGTCTTCGCCTCATGTCCGAGTGGCTCCGCCTGGCCCATATGGAGCGCGAGGCCAACCTGGCCGCTTCCGCCGCCCAAACAATCGTCCAGTCCCCGCCCGAAGCCAACCTCTTTGTCCTAAGACTGGTCCAAAAAGGCATCCTCGTCGCCCTGCACCAATTATGAATCACCTGCTTTAATTCGTAATTCATAATTACTCCCGCGCTTCTCCCCCTATTGTGGCTAGCAGGCGGACCATTTTGGTCTGCGTAGTGTCGTATAGGGCATAGACTCGGAGCCATCGGTGGACCAGGGGCCGGTCGGGGCGCTGAGGGATTTCGGGACCCTGCCATCTGTACAGAATATATCTGTCGCTGCTTTGCTTGCCCTGGCCGAAGGCGTCTATGGTGAGGTCGCGCCCATCAAAGGTTGCGGCTTCCATCTTGAGGGACCGCGTCGCCGTAATAAAGTCGGGAAGCGACAAGGCCGTATAGTCCACCGCCGCCAACCTGGGGGCCGCAGAGTGGATGGCTTGTTGTGCCGCAGCCAGCGCCTCGGGAACGTCCCTCCATCCTTTGCCCGCTTGCCCGCGCTCTATCCATGTCATGTCCTCCAGCCTTTGCGCGATGGCGGTCCGGTACGATGTGAGTTCGGGGGTTGTTACCAGTTCAACGCCGCCTGGGGTCTTGGTGGCGAGGCCGCCCAGGTCGCAACCCCCGGCTGTAAGAAGCAGCAAGAGCAGCACGAAGCGTGGTGGGCGATAGGAGTGAAATCTCATCGCCCCAACTCCAACAGCGCGAAGGGCGTATCGAGTAGAGAGGCAGCCACATTATAGACCGGGATGCCACCTGGCGTAGCGCCCGTGCGAGAGCCGTGATGCGCGTGCCCATGCACCACTAAGTCGGCTCCCAGGCGGTCAATTGGCACACTGAGGCGGCTGGACCCCATGAAGGGGACGATTTCGGGATGCTCGCCTTCGACGGTGGCTCGGACGGGCGCGTAGTGGAGCATCACCAGGCGATAGTCGCTCGATAGCTGGCCGAGGGCGTGCTCTATCTTTCTTGCTTCGCGCTCGGCGGCGGCGACCCATATCGCGGTCTCCGGCTCAAAGGTCTCTTCAAGCGCGTTCTTGCCGAATCCGCCCCGGAAGCCCTTCGCGCCCGCTACCCCAAGTCTCTCGCCACGCGCCTCTATCTCGGCGGTACCGCCGTCCAGCACCCGTATGCCGTTGCTGTTCAAAAGGCCCACAATCTCGTCCTGCATATCGCTTGCGTAGTCGTGGTTGCCCAGCACCGCCAGGATGGGGATCATCACCCCAGCTAACTCGCGTACCAACACCCTGGCCTCTTCTACAAGTCCATTGTCGGTGAGGTCGCCCGGCAGGAGCAGAATGTCGGCAGCATTGTTCACACCCTCAAAGCGCGGAGCGATCAGGCCCTCATCTGACATCCTCGTATGCAAATCTGAGACCGCCGCTACCCGTATCGCCAATCGCTCGCTCCCGGTTGTTGCCGCTCAATGCTTCAGTATAGTGAGGCACGATTGAGGGTGTCAAGGTAGGTCTATGACAGAATGCTCCTTGCCCCGCCCGCACGCTTGGCTTATACTGTCCTTGAGCGCAACAACAGGCGAGGGAGAAGAATGCCCATATATGAGTATGAATGCAAGGAGTGCGGCAAGCGGTTCGAGAAGATGCAGCCCGTCACAGCCGAGCCGCTGACCGAATGTCTCAATTGCGGCAAGGGGCCGGTGCGGCGGGTCTTCCAGCCGGTGGGGGTCATCTTCAAGGGGAGCGGCTGGTATATCACCGACAGCCGCAAGGCCAACAGCCCGAAGGAGACCTCAAACTCGGGGTCCAGTTCGGAGACTAAGAGCGAGGGCACGACTGAGGTAAGCAAGACCACTAACACTAAAGCCGCAGACGATACCAAGTCCAAAAGCGACGCCTCCTCTTCAACGGCCTCGACCGACTAAATTGCTAGAGACACAAACACCAAAACCGACCATGTCGGTTTTGGTGTTTGTGTCTCTATTCACTTAAGGAGCGAGCGTGACCGAATGGCTGTATGGCAGGCATAGCGTAGAGGAGGCGCTGCGGGCTGGCAGGCGCAAGGTCTTTCGCGTGCTGGTTGCAGATGCCGCCAAAGAGAATAAACAGGGGCAAAGCGACCGGCTGGCCGCGATCGTGATCGTTGCCAAGAATGCTGGCGTGCCGGTAGAGCGCGTGCCCGCAGCCCGCCTGGACGCTCTTACCCGCGTGGGACGCCACCACCAGGGCGTGGCAGCCGAGGTATCGCCGTTTGAGTATATATCTGTCCCCGATGTGGTTGCTTTGTGCCGGGGGGCGGGTGAACGGGCGCTCGTGCTGACATTGGACTCGCTGCAAGACCCACAGAACTTTGGCACGCTCTTACGCACCTGCGAAGCTGTGGGCGTAACAGCCGTAGTCATGCTCGACCGCCGCCAGGTAGAAGTAACCCCCGTCGTAGTCAACGCTTCGGCCGGCGCGGTCGAGCATCTGCAAATCTGCCTCGCCAACAACCTCCCGCGCGCCATCGAGGCGCTGCAAGAGGCCGGGCTGTGGGTCTACGCTCTACGAGCCGAGCCTGGCGCGGGCCTGTACACCGCCACCGACCTGAGCGGCCCGCTCGGCCTGGTGGTCGGGTCGGAGGGGCGCGGCGTGGGCAGACTGCTAATCGAGCGGTGCGACGCGGCCATACAAATCCCCATGCTCGGTGAAGTCGAGTCGCTCAACGCCGCCGTAGCCGGCTCCATCGTCCTGTACGAAGCCCTCCGCCAACGGTCGAATGAGCAATGAGGACCGAATGCCAGGCAGAATGACAGGGAAGTATTGGTCCGTTCCTACGGGGCCTGTCACTTTTGAGATAGTTTCTGCAGGTTCACTGCGAGGCAACTAGAGACGAGGCAACGATGGGCACAAACGGCAAACCGAACAACAAAACCGC
Source organism: Chloroflexia bacterium (assembly GCA_038254085.1). Lineage (GTDB taxonomy): Bacteria > Chloroflexota > Chloroflexia > QHBQ01 > JADMIH01 > JADMIH01. Next base: position 8,086 of record JBBSGN010000087.1, read on the forward strand.
CCTTGTCACAGGAGCATCCAGCGGCATCGGGTTGGAGCTGGCGAAGCTGCTCGCCCGCGACGGCTACAACCTCGTGCTGGTGGCTAGGAGCGAAGGGAAGCTCCACCAGCTAGCGGCTGAGTTGGAGAAGAGAGGCGGCATCTCGGCGAGGGTGATTGTCAAAGACCTGGCCCAGCCTGACG
>JBBSGN010000088.1:0-8266 GCA_038254085.1 Chloroflexia bacterium
CCCGTGTGGACGAACTGCTTGTGCTGGTTGGCCTCCCCCCCGCCGAGTACCGTAGCCGCTACCCCGCACAGCTTTCGGGCGGTCAGCAGCAGCGCGTGGGCCTGGCACGGGCGATGGCCGCCGACCCTTCCATCATGCTGATGGACGAGCCGTTCGCCGCCATAGATAACATCACCCGCCGCCGTCTCCAGGACGAGCTGCTCGACATACAGAGCAAAGTCCACAAAACCATCCTCTTCGTCACGCACGACGTAGAGGAAGCGATACGCCTGGCCGACAAGATAGCAATCATGCGCCAAGGCAAGGTGGTGCAGTACGACACCCCACTTAACATCCTCACCGAACCGGCCACCCCCTTCGTCGCCGACTTGATAGGAGCCGAGGATGTCCTACGCAGACTGAGCCTCCTCAGTGCGCAGTCGGTCATGTCATCCGTCCCAGCGTATCCACCGAAACCTAATCGCCCGACCCTGCCCATAGACAGCAGTCTACGTGAAGCCCTCGGCCTCCTTCTCACCAGCGGCCAGAACGCGGTAACCATTGTAGACCAACAAGGGGAGGCCGTAGGAACGGTAGACCTGGCCGATATACGCCGTGCCACACACGAGAGTAAAACGTAAAACGTAAGGGTTTGTTCTTACGTTTTACGTTTTAGGTTTTACGCCATGAACGAGATCACCCAATACCTATTCGAGCATTTCGACAGAGTATGGCCCAGAGTAGTGGAGCACCTGACCCTCAGCGGCGTATCGCTGCTGATCGCGCTGGTAATCTCACTGCCTCTGGGCTTGTTCATCAGCCGCGTGCAGGCGCTGGCTACGCCGGTGCTGGCTGTGCTGGGCATCATCTACACGATCCCCAGTCTTGCCCTCTTCGTCCTTTTGGTGCCTTTCACCGGCATTGGCGCGCAACCGGCGATTATCGCCCTCACCGCCTATGCCCTGGTCGTGCTGGTTCGCAACACGATGGTGGCTTTCAACGGCGTGGACCCCGATGTGACAGAGGCTGCGCGAGGCATGGGTATGAGCGTAACGCAACTGCTGTGGCGCATCGAGACGCCTCTGGCCCTGCCGGTAATCGTGGCCGGGATGCGTATAGCTACGCTCTCTACTATCGCCCTCACCACCATCGCCGCCTGGATCGGGGCGGGTGGCCTCGGCCAGTTGCTCCGGGAAGGGATCAACAACCCGCCCAAGCTGTACGCAGGGGTGATAAGTGTTGGCTTGATGGCAATCAGCGCCGACATCATCTTCCGCCTCACCGAGCGCCAGGTCGAAGTGCCCACCGCCCGCCGTGCCCGCGTCGTTCCCATGCTTACCGCCCAACCGAAAGAGGCATGAGGACGTGGATATCTTAGGCCAAGCCCTGGAATACGCCCTCGACCCCAGCAACGACTTCGGGAAGCAGTTGCTGACCCACTTGGAACTGAGCGGGCTGGCCCTCCTCCTGGCCGCGCTGATAGGCGTGCCACTCGGCATCTGGATAAGCCGCTACGGCGCTATCGCAAGGGTGGTGGTCAATATCGTCGGCATCTTGCGCGTGGTTCCCAGTGTAGCCGTGCTGTTCCTGCTGCTACCCTCGCAGGGCATCGGCTTTCGCCCGGCGGCCATCGCGCTCACTCTGCTCGCCATACCACCACTCCTCATCAATACCGACACCGGGATGCGCGGCGTGAGCCAGGCCGTCATAGAGGCCGGGCGCGGCCTGGGCATGTCCACATGGGGGCTTCTCGGTAAGGTACAGCTACCGTTGGCCCTTCCCGTAATGCTCGCAGGTCTGCGTATCGCCACAGTCGAGGTGATAGCCAGTGCCACCCTGGCCTCGCTCATAGGCGGCGGCGGGCTAGGAGACTTTATTTTCGCTGGCCTGACCCTCAACCGTCGTGACATCCTACTGGCCGGCTCTATCCCTGTAGCTTTACTCGCCCTGGGTGTAGAGCTATTGCTGGCCTATCTACAGCGCCAAGCCACCCGCCGCCAGCACGCTGCTGCCTGACGGCTAAAGGCACATATCTTGCATAAAGACTCACGCAAGCCTGCGTGTAAAATCGCGGGCATAACGCTTACGCATAACAGGCTCGTAACTCAGCAGTTAGCACTGACACCATAGGAGGTGCATTGTGGATAACAAGAAGACCAACCAGCGGACCGGGCAAAGTGGCTCATCCGAGAGGCCAGGCTACGAGACGCCGGGCCGCGACGCCATCGAGCAGAGCACCAGCGCCGCCATCCCTTCCCCCACCGAGACGACCGAGCAGCGCATACAGGCTCCTCAGCCGGCCATCAAGTCCATCAACGAGACCCCAGGCGACGCCAATCCTGCGCTCGCCCAGACCATCGGCGAGGAACAGGGCACGGTTTCAACAGCCGATATGCTACGCGCCCGCGAATCAGCCGAAGAGCGGGGCCCTAGACGCATCGACGCCGAAATCTACCAGGAGCAGCCTCCCCAGGGGGCCAACCCGAGTGAGCTCAGGACCACCGATTCCGGTCGCCCCAACTGGCCCAACGACCAGCGCAACTACATCGAGGAAGAGGAAGACTTCACGAACGTTCAAGAAGACTTCATGGCGGGCACCGCAGGCGAGTCCCTGACCCTTGCCGGGCGGGCCGATGCGGTTGAGGACCAGGCCGGCAGACTATCCGCCGCGCGAGAAGGAGGGTCCGGCCTTCCCCCCGTCGGGTTCAACGCCGCCGAGGACACATACGAACAAGAGGAGATGCGCACACCCACCCCCGATTCCGACCTCGACCGCATCGCTCCTGGCATGATCAACCTCCCACCGGACAACGATGATGAGCGGTAGCGGCACCCTACCACGTCCATCCGTTCTGTCTCGATAGGAGATGGGCAAGCCGTTATCAGCCCCATCTTCACTGACGTGCGCTCGGCGCACGGGGTCGTGCGCGAACTGCGCGATATGGGTGTAAGCCCGATAATATCTCGATTATCACCCGCGACGAGGACCGGGGAGACGAGCCTGCTATGTCCGGCAAGACGGGTGTCCCCCGTGAAGAGGTCGCGGATGAGAGCCACACCCTCCTCAGCGTCCGCACCCAACACCTCTCCCGCGACGCAATAGGGCGCGTGCTGACGGCCAATGGCGGTGAGAACATTCACTGAAACGTGATGCGTTATGCATTATGCGTAAAACGTAAGGAATAAGAACAAGCCCTTACGTTTTACGAGTCGTTTTACGCTATGCCCCTCAGCTTCTTCGCTGACTTCGCCCGCACCGCCGACGCGGTCGGCATGACCACCAAGCGGCTAGAGAAACTGGCTGTCCTGGCGAGCTACCTTTCTCCGCTTGACGACTCGGACCTGATTATTGCCTGCCGCTTCCTGGCGGGGCGCCCATTCCCAGCATCGGATGAGCGCACCCTGAACGTCGGATTCAGCGTGGCCTCTACCGTGCTGATCGAGCTTTCCGGCATTGACCCCGCCGAGTACGGCCCCCTGGTCGTGCGCCTGGGCGACCTGGGCGACGTTGCCACTGACATCCTTCCCAACCGGGGTGAACCGGACGAGCCTATCACCCTGCGCTCGGCGCTCAATGCTTTCGAGGCGATAGCGTCCGCTCGCGGCACCGGCCAAAAGGCGCTTTTGCTGCGTAACTTCATACTCAGGGCCAGCCCGCTTGAGGGCAAGTACATCGTCAAGCTGGTCACGGGCGACATGCGTATGGGCTTGAAGGAGTCGCTGGTGGAAGAGGCGCTGGCCCGCATGGCCGGGGTGCGGGTCGAGGAAGTGCAGTGGGTGAATATGCTGCTGGGCGACATCGGCGAGACCGCCCTCATGGCACGGCACGGTCGCCTGCCCGAAGCCCGGATGCGCCTCTTCCACCCGCTCAAGTTCATGCTCGCTACCCCCGTCGAAAAGCCGTCGGAGATAGTGACCGAGGCGAGAAACCGCGACGAGACCCGCCTGTACATCGAGGACAAGTACGATGGCGTGCGCGCCCAACTGCACAAAGAGGGAGACCGCGCGGATATCTACTCGCGCACTCTGGATCCCGTGACCCACCGCTTTCCCGAAGTGGCCCAGGCGCTGGCCTCGCTCCCGCACGACCTCATCTTCGATGGCGAGATAGTGGCCTACTCGCAGACCGACGGGCGCTGCCTGCAATTCACCGCCCTGCAAAAGCGCCTGGGGCGCAAGACCGTCTCCGACGACCTCATGGCCGAGGTGCCGGTGGCCTGCATGGTATTCGACCTGCTCTACCTGGACGGCGTGACTCTGCTTGAGCGACCTCTATCGCATCGCAAAGAACTGCTCGCTAGCCTCGACTTATCATACCCGCTGGTGAAAGCGCCGAGCGAACCGGTCCCCGTAGAGGGCCTAAAGGCCGAGGGCGAAGGCGACGAAGGCGAGGAACCGCACCTGCTCGACGCTATGTTCGATGCGGCGCGGGAGCGGGGCAACGAGGGGCTGATGGTGAAGACGCCCGGCTCGCTCTATTCACCAGGCAAGCGCGGCAAGGCGTGGCTCAAGGTGAAGAGGGCGCTGGCTACCCTCGACGTGGTAGTAACCGCCGTCGAGTGGGGGCATGGCAAGCGGCGCAGTATGCTATCGGACTACACGTTTGCCGTGCTTGGCCCCGGTGGGCAGCTGCTCAACGTGGGCAAGGCATACTCAGGCCTCACCGACGCCGAGATAATCGAGATGACCGAGTGGTTCAAGGCCCACACGATACGTGACTTTGGCCGCGCCCGCCTGGTCGAGCCAGCCGTCGTGATAGAGGTGGCCTTCGACAAGATACAATCGAGCGCCCGGCACAAGAGCGGCTACGCCCTCCGCTTCCCACGCATCGTGCGCCTCCGCCCCGACAAACGCCCCCAGGACGCCAACACCCTGGACGACGTGCGAGCGATTGCCGAGGGGTGAGCGAGTTGTGAGTTGTGAGGGTAAGTAGGGGTGTGATTAGTCACCCCCCTACACAGTTGGTTGTCGTCAGCGCTTGCTGGGGGTCTGGCAGCCAGGGAAGAAAGTATTGGCTATAACCTTACTGGTCTGCCCCCTGGTCACGTTGTTGTAAGGCAAGAAGTAAGGACGGTTGCCGGGAGGCACACAAGGTCCGGCAGGAGGCGAACCGCAGTTATAACCGCTTATTACCCCATGCACCGACACCCTCTCGATGTATACCCAAAACGCGCCGCTACTCGGCACGTCCTCAAACGTTTGTTGGGTGGGTGGAATAACCTCGCTGTAGCCTCTAGCATTCGCGTCTACTTTGGCTAGCTGCCCTCTGGTTATGTTGTTACCGGCACGATAATAGGGTCTGTTGGCGGGAGGTATGCAAGGCTCGCCTGCTCCTCCACAGTCATACCCGCTTATCACACCATGCAACCCCACCCTCTCGATGTACAGCCAGAAAGGGTTGGCGTTGGGCACATCCTGGAATGTCTGCTGAGTAGAAGGTATCGTCTCCCCATATCCTGCTGAGTTGGCGACAAACTTCGCTGCCTGGCCTCTAGTGACAGGGTTGCCGGGGCGGAAGGTACAATCTGAGTACCCACTGATGATGCCCCGCCCTGCCAGGCAGGTAACATACGAATAGAAGGGGTTGCTAGGGGGAACGTCGCTGAACACTCCTGCCGTGCAGGGAGTGGGCGTTGCGGTGGGCGGGACCGAGCAAGGTCTGTAGCGCAGCAGCCACATCTTCTCCAAAGGGTTTGCGTAACCGCCCGTCCATCCGTCGTCCGGGGCAACTGCGCCCACCGCATTGAGCTGCCTGGGGCTGCCATAGGAAGGCTCTGGAAGCGGCAATTGAGTCCAGGTTCCGCCGTCCCACATAAGGATCACCGGGTCGTACTGGTCCGCCTGCCCCACCGCCCATCCGGTCGAGGAAGATAGGAAGGACACGCCATACAGGACCCCCGCATATATATCAGGGCTGGGCGAAATGTTCCACTGAGAGCCGTCCCATCGCAAGATATAAGGCCGCCCACCGCCACCTACAACCCATACTTCCGTGGCCGATAGCGCCGTCACCGCCCATAGCTCGTTGGGGAAGAAGTTCACACTCGGTGTGGACACCTCGCTCCATTGCACGCCGTCCCAGTGGATGGCGAAAGCTGCGCCGCCGTTTGACCCCACGGCCCACGCATCGTTGGAGGCGATTGCGGCCACACCATAAAGGCGATTAGCATAGGCCATGCCGTTAGGCGTGGGCGTTATGGTCCAAGAGGAGCCGTTCCAATGCATCGCAAGGGTTTGCTCGGAGAATCTGCCCTGGATACCTACCGCCCATATGTCGGTGGCCGACACCCTTGAGACCGCCCTCAGTAGGCCGTCGGTTGTGCCAGGGCTGGGGCTTGGCACAATGCCCCACGCCGCTCCGTTCCAGTGCAGCACCAGTGTCTGGTACCACCAGCCGTTACTGTAGGTGCCCACCGCCCAGATATCCCCCGGCGATATAACAGTCACCCCGTACACTATACTGATAAAGGTGCCAGGACTGGGGCTGGGCACCACGCTCCACGAGGAGCCGTTCCAATGCATAATTAGCGCCTTACCCGCGCTGGTGCCAACCGCCCAAACGTCGTTAGGCGATACAACCGCTATTCCATACACCTGGCTCTCGGTGGTCGCGCCCGTTGGCGGGGCTACGACGTGCCAGGAGACGCTGCAATCGGGGGTAATCGTGGGCGTGGGAGTAATAGTGGGCGTAGGCGAGCCGCACTCCGTGGTCCCATAGCGCAGCACAAGCGTGTTATTATTGGGCGATGCCTCATAACTGCCCACGGCCCAAATGTTGTTGCTACCGATGGCATCCGCCCCGAACAGAAAGTTGTTCCCAACTCCTGTATAAGGAGCAGCCAACGGGTTCCACCGAGTACCGTCCCAGCGCATAGTGATGGGTCTGGTCAGAGTAAACCCGCCTGAGTTGCCCACAGCGTAAATCTCATTAGCTGATACCGCAACCAAGGCGTAGAAGACGCTTGACACCGTGGCTCTCGGTGTATAGTAGACCTCCCAATCGGTGCCGTTCCACTTCATTGTTAGCGTGCGCAACGCGCCGCTCTCTATGCGATAAGCGCCTACCGCCCACACCTCGTTACTAGATACCGCCGCTACGTCTCTGAGATTGTCGCTTACTACCCCGATGTTGGCCCTATCGTTATCGTCAATGACGTTGGGACTGGGTACTATACTCCACACTGAACCGTTCCAGTGCATAGTCAAGGTTTTGTATCTGTCAACGTCCACCTCCGAATCGCCCACAGCCCACACGTCGCTGGACGAGATCGCGGCTACGCTGAAAAGCGTGTTGTCCTGAGAATTAGCGTTAGGACTGGGCACCACGCTCCATGCGGACCCATTCCAGTGGATAGTGAGTGTGCGCGGGGCAGTGCCGTCGGAATAAGAGCCGATTGCCCACACATCGGTCGTCGATATGGCCGCGACCTCGTACAACTGGCTGCTCGTCCCCACTGCGGGAGCGGGCACCACGCTCCATGCCGACCCGTTCCAGTGCATAATAAGGTTGGCGAACCCAGCGCCTTGCGCCTGATAGCCGACCGCCCAAACGTCGTTTGCCGCCACCGCAGCCAACCCTTGCAGTGAATCTGTAACCACACCGGTTGGGTAAATGCTCCATTGCGACCCGTTCCAGCGCTCGAGGAGTACCTTGCTCTCGCCCACACTGGGGTCATAGAAATTACCATCAGCCCAAGCGTCAGTAGAGGAGACGACGGAGATATCATAGAGGGTATTGTTGCCCGCTCCGAGGTTTGGGCTGTTCACCTGATACCACTCGGTGCAGGGCACGCCAGGCCCACCGGACGGGGCTTGCTGCAAGTCTCCAGTATCGGCCAGCAGTCCCCTTGGGGCTAGGAGGAACCTGCTGCTCCCTTTATCCTGCGGCGTATTCGGCTTTTGCTGGCGTGGCGAAGGTGCGCCGGGAGCCAGGTCCCCGGCCAACACGGTACTCGCCGACAATGTGACGGCAAACACAAAAACCAGCGCCGGAAGAAGAAACGGGCGCTTGGCGGGTCGCTTAGGCATGACTGCCATAACTACACTCTCCTTCTGCCAAAGCGAGACCACAGGTCAATTGTCTTGTAAGATCAGAAGCCCTGTGGCTGCTTGCGGTCACAAATCTATATGCCTGGGAACTTGCGCACCGCTACTCGGCGCGCTGCTGAAAACGACCTAACAGCAGAAAGTGTGCCGCGCCGTCCACCCAATAGAGCCATCACGGGCCTGGTACGTTTGCCGGTGGTCTAATCTAGCGCCCGCTTGGTGTTCGGCAGCCGGGATAAAA
>JBBSGN010000089.1:0-8251 GCA_038254085.1 Chloroflexia bacterium
ATCTTGCATCCTGAGAAGATATAGCTTGGGGTGATATATGCTTGCTGGACTGAGCGCGGCATAACAGTACAATGAAACGTGCCCATCTGACCGAGATAGCGCATATAAGGTTTAGCAGCGCGTCGGGTTCCGTTGTACGCATATCGAGGCCCACCAGAAACTCTAAATCAGCCCCTGCCCGTAACGCCGCCTGCATAGCAGTCTCTATCATCGCCAATCCAGAACGCGACGCGAACGCCACCGCAATCCTGATATCGTTCGATTGCTCAATAGCCGATGACAAGACAGACGCCATGTGCCGCGAGACGTTATCTACAACTTGAACCCTCATTTATCGCGCCCTCCCTTCTTCTACTCCGCGCCCCAAAGGTGACATCCCCACTATAACCCTCGCCACTCTCTCAACAACTCCTTAGCCATCACATACGCGCAACTGTCCTCGTGTGAATCCGCCTCACTTTCATAGCCCCCGCACCCCTCATATGGGCAAAGAGTGTCGTCCGCTTCTTCGTTCGGGTCGTTGCGCGGGTCGCGCTCAAACGCCACGTCCCAGGCGTTATCCAGCATCTCATCATAGCCAGGTCCATGCTCCGCCAAATACTTCACCGCCACCACAGCCTTGACAGGCGCGTTCAACCTCTTGCTAACAGCCTCTGCTTCTGCGTCTACCTTCTCAAAATCCACTTCCGGCCCGTACTCATACATTTCAGAAAGAACATGTTGCAACCGATTTTCCATCACGCTATCCATCCTTCTCACCTCCTCTGTTTATGACCCCATTATATCCGAACCTCAAAATCCAAAATCCGACCCCAAAAGTGTCCCGTTTTACCCTCGATATAGGACTATATTTATGGAACGCGTTTTACGCCCCTGTTACGCAGCAGGGGTTATGTCCAACCCAGGGCAGGCTGGTGCCCCTATGCCGAGGGATCAATTCGTTTCCCTCCCGCTCGAAGGAGCAATCCTCCCAAAAGCGCCACGCAGTACCCGGTACTCGATACTCGGTACTGCGTCGCGGCCTAACTAACCGCCTAATAAAACAACTGGCAGCTTCTCAGGAGGAGAGCCGCCAGCCGGTCCACGCCCCACGGAACCCCCTCAAACTAGAGGGCCCACCCCACAGGCCAAGGACCATAACGAACCAGTTGCGTGCGTCGCATAGGGGCACTATTCCTCCAAACCGGAATAGCTCTATCATCCTGCCCCTAATCCGGGTGCTGGGCGACACGTGTTTGCTGCCGGAGATCAACGGTCCCCCACGTTCCACGCCGCATCGGTCGTCGGTCGTCCGTCGCCCCAGCACCCCCATCATACCGCCCACGACCTCGGCACGAACAGCCGCTCGAACGTGCTGATAGCGAAGCGGTCCGTCATACCCGATATATAGTCCACCACCAGCCGCTCCGCAGTCTCATTGCGCGGATTGCTCCTCAATTCCAGAGGCAACTCTTCGATATGATTGCAGAAATAATGAAACAGCGCCCAAATAAGATGGTCTACCTTGCCCACCTCGGCCTTCGCCTCCGAGCCGACATACACCCTCTCGTACAGAAACCCCTTCAGCTCGTCGGCGGCCTCCTGTATGTGCGGGCTAATCTTCAGTTCAACCGCGCACCTGTCTTGTCCCGCCAATGTCCCATCAGGGTACGCCACCTGCCAGTTCTGCTCAATGATGTCAACGACAAGCGTGTTGATGCGCTTCGCGTTGGTGTCCCCCAGCACCCGCACCACCACCGGAGGCACTTCGGCAGGCGTGATTATACGCGCCCGCATAGCATCGTCTGTATCATGGTTGATATAAGCAATCGTGTCGGCCAGCTTCACAATCTTCGACTCGATAGACCCGTACCCCGCCCCCTCAGACGACAGCCCCTCCTCCACCGGCGTGGAAGTGACCAGCGCCTGGCGCACTTCGTTGGTAAGGTCTAGCCCATGCCCGTCCCGCGCCAGGTAGTCCACAATACGAAGCGACTGGTAATTATGCTTGAACCCAGGGTCGTACACCTCGCGCAGAGCGTCCTCGCCCGCGTGCCCGAACGGGGTATGCCCCAGGTCGTGCGCCAGCGCCACCGCCTCGGTCAGGTCCTCGTTCATACGCAGGGCGCGCGCTATCGTGCGGGCGATCTGCGACATCTCCAGCGTATGGGTCAACCGCGTCCGGTAATGGTCGCCAATCGGCCCGATAAACACCTGGGTCTTGTGCTTCAACCGCCGGAACGACTTCGAATGTATAATCCGGTCCCGGTCCCGCTGGAACGCCGTCCTCACCGGCGACTCCTCCTCCGGTTGGGGCCGCGTAGCCTCCGCCGCCTTCGCCGCCAACGGCGACAGCCGCGTATACTCCTCTTTCTCCAATCGCTCTCTTACATGCAGTGGAGTAGCAATATCACTCATGGGTTTCCTCAACGATTCTTAATGAACCACAAAGACACAAAGAACACAAATATCTCCCTAGCCACCTTAAAATCCTTTGTGCTCTTTGTGTCTTGGCGGTTCATTCATAATCACTTATCCTTCTCCCCTTCTTCCAGTACAGCCTGGGCTGCCGCTAACCGCGCAACGGGCACGCGGTAGGGGCTGCAACTGACGTAGTCGAGACCGGCCATGTTGCAGAAGTGGATGGAGGACGGATCGCCGCCGTGCTCGCCGCAGATGCCCACCTTCAGGTCTGGGCGGATCTTGCGCCCTTCCTCTACCGCTATCTTAATCAGGCGGCCCACGCCCTCGCGGTCCAGCGCCTGGAAGGGGTTTTCGGGCAGTATCCCCCGCTCCACGTATTGCAGCAGGAACTTGCCCTCGGCGTCGTCACGCGAGTAGCCATACGCGGTCTGCGTGAGGTCGTTGGTCCCGAACGAGAAGAACTGCGCGTACTCGGCGATCTCCCCGGCGGTGAGGGCCGCTCTTGGCACCTCGATCATCGTGCCGAACTTGAACGGTATGTCCCGCCCGGCCTCCTCCATCACGCTCTTGAACGCAGGCTCCAGCAGGTCGCGCACCACCTTAAGCTCGTTTACGTGCCCCACCAGCGGTATCATAATCTCCGGGTGCGACTCCAACCCCTCGCCTAACAGTTGCGCCGACGCCCGCAGGATGGCCCGCACCTGCATCTGGTAGATGGCCGGGTAGAGGATACCGAGGCGGCACCCGCGCAGGCCCAGCATCGGGTTCTGCTCGCGCATCTGCCCCACGATGCCGAGCAGGTGCAGCTTCTGCTTGTACTCCTCGCTGTCGGTCTCGCCTCGCTCCTGCATCTGTGTGGTCTCCACCAGCAGGTCTTCATAAGACGGCAAGAACTCGTGCAGAGGCGGGTCGAGCAGGCGTATTACCGTGGGCCGCCCCTCCATCGCCTTCAGGATGCCATAGAAGTCGCCCTGCTGTATCTTCTCCAGTTGGGCCAGCGCGTCGTGGTAGTCCTTCACGGCCTGCGACGAGGCGGCTTCCCGTGCCCTGCGCAACGCTTCCTCAGCCGCGCCCCGCTTCTCATTATCGGCCCCCAGCTTGTCCAGCTCCGCCTGAGCGGCGCGCACAGCATCATCGAGCCGGGTGGCCTCGCCCGCGTTGAGGATCATCTGGCGCACCACCGGCAGGCGCTCTTCCTCGAAGAACATGTGCTCGGTGCGGCACAGCCCTATCCCCTCCGCGCCGTAGCTGACCGCCTTCACCGCGTCTCGCGGGTAGTCGGCGTTGGCCCACACGCCCAGCTTACGCACCTCGTCGGCCCATTCGAGTATCTGCACCAGGTCGTGCTCCTCGGCGAAGTTCGGCTCGATCAGGGCAATCGCCCCCGCAAATACCTCGCCCGTCGTGCCGTCTATGGATATGGTCTCGCCTTCGTGGACCGTCTGGCTGTTGGCGGTGAAATAGCCTTCCTCGTCGTTCACATGCAGGCCGCCGTTCTCGGCCCCCGCCACGCACACCTTGCCGAACTGCCGCGCCACCACCGCCGCGTGCGAGGTCGCCCCGCCCCTGGCGGTCAGCACGCCTTTGGCGGCTATCATGCCGTGCACGTCCTCCGGGTTGGTCTCCTCGCGCACCAGGATTACCGGCTCGCCTGCGTGCCCAAGCTCCTGCGCCTTGTCCGCCGTGAAGACCGCCTTGCCCACAGCCGCCCCCGGCGCAGCGTTCAGCCCCACCGCCAGCAGCCGCCCGGCACCCCGCGCCCGCTCTTTGTCCTTGTCGTCGAAGCGCGGCAAGAGGAGTTGCACCACCTGGCCCGGCTCGACCCGCTGCAACGCCTCTTCCTTAGATATAAGCCCTTCCTGCACCATGTCAACAGCGGCTTTCACTGCGGCGGCCGCTGTGCGCTTGGCCGACCGGGTTTGCAACATGTACAGCTTGCCCTTCTCGACCGTGAACTCCAGGTCCTGCATGTCGCGGTAGTGCTGCTCGAGGCGCTGGCCGATCTCGTTGAACTGCTTGTAGACTTCGGGCATCTCCTGTTCAAGCTGGGAGATTTTCTGGGGGGTGCGTATGCCCGCCACCACGTCCTCGCCCTGAGCGTTCACCAGGAACTCGCCGTACAGCTTCTTCTCGCCGGTGGCCGGGTTGCGGGTGAAGGCCACGCCCGTGCCCGAATCGTTGCCCATGTTGCCGAACACCATTTCCACCACGTTGACGGCGGTGCCGAGGTCGTCGGGTATGTCCTGCGCCCGGCGGTAGGCGAAGGCGCGGGGCGAGTTCCACGAGTTGAACACGGCCTCTATCGCCAGCCGCAACTGCTCGTATGGATCGTCGGGGAAGGGGCGGCCCGTCTCGCGCTGCACCGCCTCCTTGAACTGCCCAACCAATTCCTTCAGGTCGTCTGCGCCGAGGTCGGTATCGAGCGGCACGCCACGCCTGGCCTTCATCCCGTCCAGCAGGTCATCGAATACTTTAGCGTCCACGCCCATAACGATGCGCCCGAAAAGCTGTATGAAGCGGCGGTAGGCGTCGTAGCCGAAACGCTCGTTGCCCGTCTGCTTGACCAGCCCCTGCAACGTCTGCGGGTTGAGGCCCAGGTTTAGCACGGTGTCCATCATGCCCGGCATCGAGAACTTGGCCCCCGACCGCACCGACACCAGGAGCGGGTTGTCGGGGTCGCCCAACCGCTTGCCCGTCTCGCCTTCAACGGTGTGCAGAGCCTCCACCGTCTGCTCCCACATGCCGGGCGGGAACTTCTCGCCGTTCGCGTAAAAGGCGCGGCACGCCTCGGTAGTGATGGTGAAGCCGGCGGGCACGGGCAGCCCCGCGTTGGTCATCTCGGCCAGCCCCGCCCCCTTGCCACCGAGCAAGTCGCGCTGCCTGGCGTTCCCCTCGCGGAACAGGTAGACCCATTTGTGGGTGCTGGGTGTTTGGGGTTGGGTATTGGATTGGGTTGTGGTGGTCATTGTTGGGGGTTCTCCTTCTCTAGTTGTGTCGAGATTCAGACTGCTCTTTTGGCTGCTTTCTTTGACCAAGTGATGTCCATTCTCCGGTCTCTAGATGCCACTTGGCACGTTCTGCCAACCAGATAGCTTTAGCGACTCGGCCAGCGTTCAGCTCTAGGGTTTTCCAGTCGTTGGCGGTGTACTCCTGCCCGCTCTTTTTCTCTCCAAGCTTGATCTCACCGAACTGCTTGCCGTCAAACTCCAGATGGATATTTATGGCGGCGTCTTCGTCGCCCCACCCTTCCGACGCATGAACGATCTGCATCTGGCCAAGATGCTCAAGGTAGGCTGCGCCGCCGCGTGCGTTGAACGCCTGGATCATCTCATCGAGCAACCGGCGAGCAAGTTGTGATGGGTCGCTCATTTGTACGAACGCAGTTACTTGCTCGCCAAAGGCATCGAGTTGCTTGGTTGTATTGGGGGTTCTCCTTGAAATACTTGTCTACAACAGCCTGTAAGCCGTTCTTGATAGGGGTGAAGAGCGAGGCCAGAATGAGGGCGGAGATTATGATGGCGGTGTCCGATGTCTCGCCTGTGAGCGCCTGAGCCAACCTCTGGAAGAGGGCAATCGAGGCGGCAAACAGGCCTGCGACGATGCCGGTGAGCGGCACGTAGACCAGCGTGCGGTTGATGATCAGGTCTATGTCATACAGGCGATACTTGAGTATGGCGATACCAACTGCCAGAGGGACGGCGGAGAAGGCAGCAAGCCAGCTCGCCTGGACGATGAAGTCCAGGATTGGCAGCAAGGACGAAGCAGAGGCAAGGCGCAATTCTGGTACCAACAGGCCCACGGCAAAGCTAAGGACCAGGGCCGGTAGGAACAGGGCCGCCGCATAGACGAACCACTTGATTTGCTGGCGTTCCTCGTCTTGCGCGCGGCGATACCTGAGGACCACAGACCAAACCGCGGCGATTACCACGAATGTATACAGGATTCCGGCTATTGTATCGAGAGCGCCAAAGAGCTTTTCGGTGCCCGGGATGCCCAAAGGATTGTAAGCGACCAGCCCGTCTACTCCCAACTCCAACCGAGCGGGCCTCAGCGCGGTTATCGCGGTATAGAGCACGGTTAGACCGCCCGCCAGCCAGGCTACGGGTCGCCACCTAGGGGAGGGCAACCTGCCTGTGGGGAAGAGCAACAGCACGAACGATGCGAAGAGGTTGACGGTTAGGTACGTAGGCCACTGGGTAGCCAACGACATGGCGACGGTGGTGCCAGGCAGCGAGCCGGAAGCGGTTCGTAGGCTGTAGACCGTGTATTGCTGGGCGAGCAGGTAGGTTATCTGTGACAAACCGAACAGACAGAATATCAAGCCAAGCGGGTTCTCTGGGTGGCGGGAAACGATCAAAGCGCCGAACGTTATTGGCAGCAAGCCGGACAGAGCATAACTCAACAACGAGCCGGGTATGCGTTCAACGAACGCCTGTGGATTGTTGACCCATACCAGGTAGGTAGAGAAGTATACGGCAATCAGATAGAGCGCCCACAAGGTCCAGGCCAACCACGCAGAGGCACGGCGGCCCACCCGCTCTGCCCCTGCTTCGTCTTTGGACTGGGGACCCGGAGTAACGGTTGCCTCTATATCGGATGACCGGATTGACTGGATACTCATTGTCTAACTCCAAATGCCGCTGTTGTTGCCCTTGGGGAGACCATCTGAGGCTAATACTGGGCAAGAGTATCGCGTATCTTGGCATTGCCTTCTATTATATATCTATTCCGAGGAAAGGCGAAAGACACCGGCGAGGAGTGATTGTGCTGATTTCTGTCGAAGGGGATATAGAGGAACAGGAATGGCTGCGGGCTGCGGCAAGCAATTCAGCATTTGATTTTCTAAAGGATAGCGCGGAGGATATTTACACCAGAACGTATATACCAAATCCGCCTGGCAGATAAATCTACGGACAATGGGTGTAAAGCCTCCATGGGAGGCTCTCTGGGAAAGAGCAGCCCGCGTAGGCGGGCTTTGCTATCGTAGCACGTGGCTTTAGCCGCCGTGCGAGGCCAGCTCGCAGATACACCCTAAGTAGCTAGCGCAATCCATATACGCGCTATTATCTCATTCCATTGCGTCCAAGAGTGACAAACCCCAGAACAGCTACTAACGCAGTTAAAGGCAAAACCACAAACCAGAGTGTCTGCGCCATTCCGGTGGTGACCAGAACACCGATCATCACGAGAGCAACGGACATCACGAACAAAGGCCAAAGGATAAACGGGTACAAGTCTTCCAACCACGTAACTAGCTTCCCATGGAGATGAAGGCCCACGACAAGGAAGAGTATTGGTATAAGCACCTGCAGGATGTGCAGGATATAGGTCGTTCGTTTCATAATCAGCTTGCCAGAAGTCGTATGCCTATGATGCTCAAAACCACATTACACTAAGTTGGCGACAAGAACATACATGGACATGAGCGAGGCTCGCGCCCTTGCCACCGAGCAGTGCAACCTGCTTGGCGTTCCCCTCGCGGAAGGGGTAAACCCATTTGCGGGTGCTGGGTGTTGGGTTGTGGTTGCCATTGTTAGGGGTTCTCCTTTTCGCAATACTGATCGTCCACTTATTACTTGTGTTCCTAATTAACGCTTAGATACCCCAGCTTGCCTTACTTTTAGGCACGAGTTATGAGGATGTCTCCAGCTTGCTTGTTCGCCAATCGACGAGGAAGGTACGCGCAAGCTCGCGTAGCTTTGGAAGCATTGGCTCTATCTGCCTGATAGTTTGTATATCCACGGCCTTTGCTCCATGAGCAACATCGCTTCTCGTCTGATAGACATCGCGTATCCATATCCATCCTTCGTCATCTGGGATTATCTTCCAGGTTGTACTGTCGCCCCAA
>JBBSGN010000090.1:0-8217 GCA_038254085.1 Chloroflexia bacterium
TGGGCCACTTATCTCCCCACCGGGCCGAACGTGCCCTGCCACACCGCACATTGACGGCTTCGCGTAATTTTTATTTATTATTTAGAAAAAAAAATTAATATTAAATATTTCCGCGAAGCGGGAAGCAACTCACAACTCGCAACTATGAACAAATCACTGTTTGTCTATCATTTGCATATGGGCGGAGCGGACGCGGACGCGCTGGAATGGCGCTCGCTGTTGTCACCTCGGTTTGCGGCCAGGCTGCGGCAAATGGGCGTAACGCACGTTTGGACCGCGAGTGACGCCGATGTGGTGGTGGTCACGGGCCTCTTGACCGCACACAACCTGGATGCGGTCGTGCGTGAGCTTGCGCGGATGCCCTCGCCTTCGGTGTTAGTGGCGGTTGGTGACTGCGCCATCAATGGCGGGGTCTGGAAGCGTGGGGGGACCGCGCGTGGTGTGGCAGGCGCCCCGCCAGGCATTGCCGAGTACGCCTTGAGCCATTACGCCGACGTGCAGGTGTCGGTGCCGGGCGACCCGCCTACTCCCCAGGCGCTTATCGCCGCGCTGGCCGCAGCCGCCGAAATACTCTCCCGGCCAAGGGAACGCCTGAGCGGATGGGAAGAAGAGTAGAGACACCGAAACTGCTGCTGTCAAGTAACGATACAGTAGAGCACCCTCTTTTCACCTCTTTTTGATTTTGTGCCCATTTGGGGGATTCCATTTTCAGAACTTTTGTTCTAAAATGAGAGTGCCGAATGTGCTCGGTGGCTCTGTGTTGAGTGTGTAAAAGCGAAAAAGCGAAGAGAGGAGTTCGAGTTGAGAGAGAGTGAGAGTAGAGAGCGGTACAGTGGCGACGATAGTGGGGGTGTAAGCGACGAGGCTCTGGCGGCGCAGGCGCAGGCGGGAGATAGGGAGGCTCGCAACGCTCTGTTCTTACGGCATTATGAGATGATGAAGATGCAGGCCATACCGGCCAAGCGGATGGCGGGCAGGCGCGGGTCGCACAACGGGCCGATTGACGAGCACGATATTGACCAGGAATTGTTCCTGGCGTTTTGCGAACTGCTGGAACGGTGGGAGCCGGAGCGCACACCCCTTGTGCCGTACCTCAAGAAGATGGTGCGATGGAGTATGCTGCACTACGTTCGGGACACCTTGCACTATGGCCGCAAGCGCAAGGTTGTACGCATGGCTACGTACGACGGCCAGGAAACGGGCGAGGAGAGCGAGCCTGCTCAAGAGCCGGTAGACGAGCCACTATATGAGATTGAAAGCAGGGAAGGGTGGCAAGAACGCACGGGGCCGCTCAAAGATGAGTGGAAGCAGTCCCTCAGTCTGCGCTTCTACCTGGACCTGACCTCCCGCCAAATCGCAAGCGCACATGGACGCTCTCGCCGCGCCGTCAACCGCGAGCTACACGCCGCCGTGTCGGCCATACGCGAGAGCGTGGAGGATGAGTGGGAAGGGGTGTGAATAATTATGAATTATGTATTATGCTTTAGCCTCGTCAATTCATAATTCATAATTCATAATTATTAAGGGGCGGACTGGGCATCGGGCAGGAGGCGGGCGGATTCGGCGGGATTTTTAATGTGAAAGAGATCGAGTAGGAGTCGTCTGAGGCGGTCGGGGGTGAGGTTGCTTACCAGGCGACCGTTGGCGGCGACCGTGATTGCACCCCGCTCTTCGCTGACCACAACCGCTATAGCGTCAGAGTACTCGGATATACCCAGGGCGGCCCTGTGGCGGGTGCCGTACTGCTGGGGTAGAACATTGTCGGAGAGGGGCAGCACTGTGCCAGCGGCCACCATGCGCCCATTGCGGATGATCACCGCGCCGTCGTGCATGGGTGAGTTGGGGTAGAAGATAGTAACGAGCAGTTGGCGACTTACTTCGGCGTCGAGGCTCACGCCCTTGTCGGCGTAGTCTTGGAGGCCGGTCTGTCGCTCAAGGACGATGAGCGCACCGTGCTTCTGCCTGGACAGGAGGGCACAGGCGGCCGCCACCTCGTCCACCATAGCCTCGATCTCCCGGCGGCCACCCAGCACGCCCCGATTGAACCACACGCCGGTGCGCCCAAGCTGCTCAAGGGCGCGCCGCAGTTCGGGCTGGAAGATGATGGGGATGGCAATCAGAAGGGCGAGACCGGAGTTGCGTATCAGCCAGGTGAGGGTAGAAAGCTGGAAGAGGGTCGAAAGGAGGGCCGATGCAAGCCAGAGGATGATGATGCCTCGCACAAGTTGTACGGCGCGTGTGCCTTGCACCACCGTAAGGAGCCAGTAGAAGATGAGAGTGACAGCCGCAAGGTCAAGCAGCGTTGCCCAGTTGACACGCAACATCATCCAGGAAACCTGCGGCACGCCTATTCACCCCCTTCTCGATCTTGAATTTTAGATTAGTAGTTTTATTCTAAACCTTATAGAGGGAAGGCGCAAGGTAAGCACGGATGAGGGGGGTTTCACCAACCCAGCGCGGCCCCCGTAAAACAGTTACATAGTATTCAGCGCGGTGGGGTGCTCGGCCAGAGGGAGGTAATCTTTTACGTCAATTACCATAACCGTGATGTTATCGTGCCCGCCCGCTTCGTTGGCTAACTCTATGAGGCGCTGGCAGGCGATTTGAGGGTCCGGTTCGGAGGCCAGTACGCCTTCGATAACGTCGTCTTCGATCATGCTGTTGAGGCCATCCGAGCAGAGCAAGAGGCGGTCGTCGGGGTGGAGAGTACGCACGAAGGTGTCTACTTCGATGGGGGACGGGCCACCCAGCGAGCGGTAGATGAAGTTGCGGTGCGGGTGAACCTTGGCCTCCTCCGGGTCCAACTGGCCTAACTCCACCAGACGATGCACCAGCGAGTGGTCCACCGACACCTGCGTCAAGACGTAATCAGCGGTGCTGCTCTCCGCGGCATCCTCCTCGTCCATCGCATCGAGCGAGCCTGACCCATTCAAGGGGCCATCTACTTCATGGCCGGGCAGCGGGGCCGTGCCCTTTAGCGGGGAGGTGCCCACAGCTAGGGAGGACGTGGAGTCGATGGCGGCCTTTTCGGCCCCTTCGCGGCTTTGCGAGTACATGTACAGCCGGCTATCACCTATGTTCACCATGTAGGCTTTACCTGATGCGATAAGGGCGGCCACCAGGGTTGTGCCCATGTCGTTCTGGCGGTTGTCGCGGCCCTTATATATATGGTCGTTGGCTGACTGCACGGCTCGGGTGATACCTTGCAGCATGGTCTCGTTGGTGGGCATCGAGCGGTCGCCGTTGCCGGAGGCCATCGGGGCGATTATGCGGCCTATAACGTCGCTGCAAAAGGTCTCCACGGCGAGGGCGCTGGCGACTTCGCCGCCTTTATGCCCACCCATTCCGTCGGCAATTATATACAGGCCCATACGCATCGGGCGCTCAACGCTTGCCTGAACGAATTCAGCCATGCCGTACGAATCCTCATTCAGGTCCCGCAGCCGCCCCACGCTGGTGAGACCGTGTGCCACGAAGTCCACGGGCCGTCCGGGGCGCTCAAGCTCGGACACCGCTTCGAGAGCCGAGGAGAGCTGGCTGCGCCAACGGGCCGCGCCGATGGGCGGGGCTATACCCTGGGCAGGCTCTATAGCCGCACGCAAGGCCGCGCCGACCTGTTCGGGCGCGCCGGGCGGCATGGGCAGCACCCCGTCGGGACCCATGGCCGCCGGGTGGCCGGTGTATGCTTCGTAAATCGTGCTGGCGAGGCGGGCCAGGTCCATGCTCTGCTGCTGAGTGCGTTCCTCGCTGCTTTCGACACCGGCTTTGGCGTTCTGGAGGCTGGCGAGAGAGGCCCTATCGCCCTGCACAAGTATGTCGTCGGCCTCCGCACCTGCGCCGACCACGCCCCGGCTGTGGAGGTAATCAAGCGCGTCCGCTAGCTGCATGGCCCAGTTGAAGACCTGCATTCCAGAGCGGGGCAGGCTCAATTGACTGAGGCGCACACCCTGACGCGGCTCGGCTACCGCGTAATAGCGGGTATTGCCGAACGGCTTGTAGCTGTAAAAGTCCACCACCGGCACCAGGTTGGGGTGGTAGAGTCGCAGGTCCATAATGCCGGGGTCTTGCATCAAGGCCTCCGGGCGGAAGCTCTCGGCCATCAGGTAGAACTCGGCGGGGGGCTGGCCTGCGAGAGCAGCGCCGCAGTTGGGGCAAGTCTCTTCGTCCGCCGATGAGAGTCGCCCACAGGCCGGGCAGCGCTGCTGGTGGCGCGCACTGACGCGGTACAGGTTGCGGTCGGGGCTGTGGTGTAACTGGCTTTGCACGACATAGCGACCGTCAATAACCGCGTTGACGGGCAGTGGGGTAAGCTCTTCTCGCTCAGCTGTCTCCTCAAAGGGAGCGGTTTGCGGCTCGTCTCGAACGGCGGTATCGGGCGATTCTACATCAACCGGAGCTTGGGCCTCAAGCACGGGTTCGGGGACTACATCCACCACCTCACTGGGAGCCTCACCACTCTCAGCACCGGCTTCGTCTGATGCAGGGACTTCTTCCGCAGATTGGGCAGCCGTATCTATTTCCGCAGGCGCAACGGCATCGTCGGGCGGCGCCGCTACGTCGCCTGCGGCATCCTCTGCCACAGCAGGCGTGTCGAGGGCCTGGCCCTGTATAGCCTGGTCCTGCAACAAGGCATCGGAGGCGGCGTCAGCTTGCCCAGGCGCGTCACCGTCAAGGGACGCGGCAGGAGCATCGGGCTGATCGGCCTCGATGCTGTCTGCGGACTCAGGTTGGCTTTCCTGCTCTCCCAACCTGTCGGTATGTTTGCCAAAGCGGCGAAGTCTGTTCATTTCTTCTCCGGCTATTTCTTGAGCTATCAGCTATCAGCTATCAGCTATCAGATTCTTCCTGATAGCTACTCTACTTTCGGCACGTGGAAGACGAAGCGCACGTCGCCCAGGCGCACCAGGTCGCCGTCCGAGAGGAGGTTTTCTCCGGTACGCATCTCGTTGACAAAGGTGCCGTTCTCGGAGTCGTGGTCAACAATAGTGAAATCGTTCTGCTCGCGCTGTAACTCGGCGTGGCTAGGCGACACGGTCTGCCAGCTTTTGTAGGCGCTGTCTATCACGATGTCATTGCCTGGGGCGGCGCCGATAGCGACCCGACTCCTGGAAAGGACAAACTCCAACTGCTCGTCTACCCGGTCAAGCGTCTCCAGGTAAGGGATGTCTTCAGCAACCGCTTCCTGGGGCGGCGGGGCGGCTGCGGCGATCATCGAGGCGCGGGTTGGGCGCAAGTCCTGGCCGCATTCGTGGCAGAAGTTCTCATTGTTGGCATTGGCGGTGCCGCAATTGGGGCAAACAACAGTGCCCGTCAACTCGGTGATCACCGTAGGCTGGGGGGGCATGGACGCCGCAACCGGCGCAGCAACAGGGGCTACCTGGGTTGGAGGCGGCAGCCCAGTTCCCCCGGTATATGCGCCGGGCGTGCGTGGGGCGGGGACCCCACCCCCCACGCCGGCTGGGGCTGCTTCAACTGCTGAGCGGCGCGCCCGCGCCATAAAGAAGCCGATAAGGGCTAACAGCACCAACAAGGCGAGAGCTACCAGGAGCCAGGGGAAACTGCTGTTAGTAGAAGCAGCCGCACTGCCCGGAGGGGCCGGCCGTGCGCTTGACCGAGAAGAGTTGTTCGATGAGTTTGGCTTGGCGGCCTGGGTGGTGGCTATAGCGTCGGGCGCGCTGAGAGTAGGTGCGCCCGCTGTATTGATAGGCGCAGGCGCACCCACTGTGCCGACGGCCCCGGGCACAACGCTGGTGGTGATGGCAACACTGGTTGCCTGCTGGCTTACCGAGGCTGAATTGGCTGCACCCGCTGCGGGCGTGCCGATGCTCTTGGCCCGAGAGACCACCGCCCCGGAGGTCTGGATGAGACCCACGAGCATCAAAGATGTAAGGCCGACAAGGGTGATAACCAGGGACATGCGCCCGATAGCGGTATCACGCTGCTTGTTTTTCGGAAAGAACGATTGCTGCTTCAAAAAGAAAAGTTACCTCCAATATAATTTCGGCGCACTCGAAGGTGGTGGCCCGGAGGCTATTATATCAACTTGCCCGGCCTATGTCTAACGAGTTGCGAGTTTGCGAGTTGCGAGTTATAAGTTATTGAACCACAAAGGCACAAAGAACACAAAGAATAAAGAACAATAGAATCTTCGTGTTCTTTGATTGATGAAGTCTAATACAATCTTGTTTTCATTCGTAACTCGCAACTCACAACTCACAACTCGCAACTCGTCAGCTGCCGAGCATGAAGTTCAGTTGCACTTTGCCTATGCGCACTCGGTCGCCATTGCGGAGGCGGGTGGGCACGCCACCTGGGAGACGGCGGTCGTTGAGGAACGTGCCGTTGGCGCTGCCCAGGTCCTCGATGAAATAGCCGCCGGCATCGGCCACTATACGGGCGTGCTGGCGCGACACGAAGGCGGCGGGGTCGTTGTAGGTCAGGTCGAGATGCGGGAAGACCTGGCGCGAGAGGCTGCGCCGGCCAACGTTGAACGGGTTTTCCAGGATGCGCCGCTCCCACAGCACGCCGTTCGGCCCCAGGACCTGGAGCTTGCCTGCGGGTCGCCCCGCCAGCGAGGCCCCGCACCGCCCGCAGAAGTGCGCCTTGTTCTGGTTGACGGTGCCGCACACCATGCAGGTATGCTCTTCCTCTTCCATTGGCTCATGCCCGTCTACAATGGGCGGGGGCAATATAGCAGGGCCGCTCGGCATATGGGCCATCGCGCCCTCATCACCATGTCGTTGCGTCTCCGCGCCCGCCAAAACCGCGCCCTCTATGGTCTGCGCGACCTGAGCGGAAGGCAGGGGTAGAGGCAGAGGCTTAATCGCCCCAGCGCCAGTCTGCGGCACGACCGCAGCAGGGGTGAGAGACCCAGGATGGGCAACCGGCTTGGTAAGCTTAGTAGGCTCAGGAGATATAGCAGGCGTAGCAGGCGTAGCAGAGGCAATTGGGGCTATCGCGTCTTCAAGGCCTGGGGCCTGGTACGCCCTGCCCAGGCACCGGCGCAACTCGGCCTCGAAGGCGGCGGCGCTCTGCGGGCGGGTGTCCATGTCACGCGACATGGCGCGGATAATAAGCTGCTCGGTGGGCCGCGTCAGCGCCGGGTTGAAATCGCGCAGAACGCCGGGCGTGGTGGCGGGCGTAGGCGGCCTGCCCGTGAGCAAATGGTACATGGTGGCGGCCAGCGAGTACACGTCCGAGCGGGCGTCGGTTTGCCCCTTGCCAAACTGCTCGAACGGGGCGTAGGCCGCCGTGCCCATTGACATGGTGTCACGGCGCTTACCCTCCTTGTAGGTGCGGGCGATGCCGAAGTCAATCAGCTTCGTCTGCCCGCCGGGCATGATCATAATGTTGGCGGGCTTGACGTCGCGGAAGATGATAGGCGGGTCCTGGGTATGCAGAAATTGCAGCACCTCGCACAGCTGGATGCCATATTCCAGCACTTCGCCTTCGTCCATCGGCTGGCCGTGCATGCGGTCCAGCTTCTTTTCCAGCGACTCGCCGGGCACAAGCTCCATGACCAGGTAGGGACGGCCACCCTCGGTGAAGAAGTCGGTGACGCGGGGCAGGTTGCGGTGGCGCAGGTCGGTGAGGATTTGGGCCTCGCGCCTAAACGCTTCCAGAAGCTGGCGGCGCTCTTCCTTCTCGCGCGTCCTTTCGTCCTCTGCGGGGTCGTTATGGCGCGCACCCTGGATTTCGAGGTCGGTGCGCATCTCTTTGACGGCCACCGGGGTACTCGAGTTCTTGGCGTCTTCCGATTTGTAGACAGCGCCCATCCCGCCACCGCCGATGACGCGGAGAATCCGGTAACGCCCGCGCAGCATGTAGCCGATCGGTAGGAACTCGTACATAGCCCAATTATAGGTTCAGGCAAGCGTCCTGTCAACGGGTGGGCATAGGAAAGGAGTCCTATAGGCCGGTAGGTGTTGGGGATTAGGGACTTCCTCCGAATTATGAATTATGAATGCTATGCGTCATCGGCGCAACCTTTCCTGCCTACTCCGCGTACTTGTATGCGAGCAGCGGTCCTCCGTCCCGATAGAGCGGATTGCGGACGGAGGAGCCGCTCACTATCCTCAAGGGTCAATTCATTTTCGATATTTGGGTGCGGGTAGAGGGCGCGATAAAAAACGCCCCAAAACCAATGTTTATGTAGGGGCGTGTTTTATAGCGGCCGTATTGCCCAAAGGTTAATATCAATTTACCCGTCAAAACCCA
>JBBSGN010000091.1:0-8155 GCA_038254085.1 Chloroflexia bacterium
CGCTAGACTTCATCTAACGAAAAGGGCTGTCTGACGATGGTGCTTGTGCTTCTGTTGTGGCGCCTGTTCTGGGTGCCGGGCATGGATTGAACCATAGTTTGCGTAACGTGAGTTATTAAGAACGGACTGCCTCTTTTTAGCAGCCTCACGCTCTAGCGGCTCTAGCGCCTCGCCCAGCTTCACAGCCTCGTTGGGCGTAAGGTCTTTGCGCTGGGCGTTCTCGTCACCCTCGGCTCGAAGGGCCAACGTTGCGTCCACCAGGTTTTCTACTACCCGAACAGGCACGTAGTCCCAACCTAGCACCGTTGTCTCTTTTTTGCTGTATCTTCGCTTAGAACCTTCAGCACTTGAAATCCGCGCGTTATCACCTTATGCTATAGCCACACAAGGCGATAACGGTATTGATACCTCAAACGGTAATCGCAGGCCCGCGATAGCCCTATTAGCCACCTTGTTTGCATACACTAAGCCGTGAGTCAGTCTACCATAAGCACAAGCTCCGTTCAAGAGAACCATAACGAGCGACCCGACCTGAGCGTGATAATCGTCAGTTGGAACGTGCGCGATCTACTCGTGCAATGTCTGGCGGCGCTCTTCTCTCCAGAGGTCAGGGATGGGCTAAAGCTGGAAGTTATAGTGGTTGATAACGCATCTACCGATGATTCAACCGAGGCTGCATGCGGTTTCCCGCAAGTGAAAGTCGTGCAGAACTGCCACAACATCGGCTACGGACGTGCCAACAACCAGGGTTTCCAGGCGGCGCATGGGCGGCACCTGCTCGTCCTCAACCCCGACACCATGCCCCAACCCGGCTCCCTTGAGGCGCTCTTGCGCTTCGCAGACAGTCACCCCAACACGGGCATCATCTCACCTCGGCTTCTCAACCCCGACGGCAGTACGCAAAGCGCCGCCTTCAACTTCCCCACGCTGCCCATGTACGCGCTCGATCTCTTCCCGGTGCCGCGTTTCGTGCCGGGGCGTATCCGGTATTGGCTGGCGCGTTCCGAGTTGAATGGCCGCTACCCGCAAGGGCCGCGACGAGCACACCCATTCAAGATAGACCACCCGTTGGGCGCATGTATGCTCATCAACGGCGAGGCGTACCGGCAGGTCGGCGGCTTCGACCCCCGGCTCTTTATGTACTCAGAGGAGATTGACCTGGCCCTGCGCTACGGCGAGGCCGGTTGGCAGTGCTGGCAGGTCCCTGTCGCCAGGGTGGTGCATCTGGGTGGGCAGAGTACCGCCCAAGCGCCCGAAAGGATGCAGATCGAATTGTGGCGCTCTAGACTCTACATCTACCGGCGGTATTACACGCCCTTCGCTCAGTTCGCTCTCACCGGGTTGCTCTTGCTGGCGCAAGCCAGGGAAGCGCTACTAATATTGTTTGGACGTATGATAGGCCGTGTGACCCGCTTGGAGGCACAGAGGCGCGGGCGCATGGCAAGGGCGCTCGCGCGTCTGGTGCTGTCCAAATGACCACACAAGACCGGGCTACATTGACTGTCGTCGCTCTGGCCTGGCAAGAAGGCGCGCACCTCGCTGCGTGCTTTCGCAGCCTGGAGCCGTTGGTCAAGCTCACGGGCGCGTTCACACTAATAATCCTCGATAACGAGGCGGACGCTATTACAACCGACATTGCCAATCGAGTAGCGGACCGTGTGGTCGTCTCCGATTTCGTAAACTTCTCGGCCCAGCGTAACAAGGGTCTCGATCTCAGCCCGACCAGGTGGGTCTTCTTCATTGACGCCGACGAGCGATGCGCACCGCGCCTGGCCCACGAGATCGCGCAAGTTATACAGAGAGACGACTGTGCCGCTTATCGTGTGCCCAGGCGCAACTTCTTCTTCGGCCGCGAGGTGCGGCATACAGGCTGGCGGCCTGATTACCAGATCAGGCTTTTGCAACGAGCCAGGTGTCGCTACGACGAAGGCCGTGAAGTCCATGAGGTGCCGATAGTGGACGGGCCGATAGGCAACCTGCACTCCCCCCTCGTCCACTTCAACTACGAGAATTGGCGACAATTTATCAAGAAGCAGCGCGCCTATGCCCCGCTCGAAGCCCGCGCTCTTTACCAGGCGGGACATAGGGCGCGACCCCGCAGCCTGGTGGGCCAGCCCCTCCGCGAGCTAAAGCGACGATTGCTCGATTATCAGGGATACAGAGACGGCCCTCTCGGCATCGCCCTGTCATTTGCGATGGCGCTGTACATGGCTGAAACGTACCGTCAACTCCTGCGTTTGCAAGCAAGACCGCCGTCCAGGCAATAGCTATTGCGCCTCCTCGAATTATTTTCCACACTCTTTTCCACAAATTGACAGCCTAATAATCGAGTTGTATATTTGGCAGGTCTTATTGCTCTGGTGCCGAAACAAGGTGCGGATCGAGGCGCAAACCGAGGGAAGCATCAGTGGCGTGGGAGAGAGCAGTGGTTTGTCCGGCAGATGCGAGGTTTAGCAAACACGCGAGGCAAAGAGGTGCGCAAAGCAACTTGTGTGAGCGCGATGTAGAGATCGTTCGCAGGTACGGAGTCCTCGAGCACCGCACAGGCGTCCGGTTCTACTTCGTGGGCAAACGGGAAGTAGAGCGTTACCGGCTTGTCGAGCCGCGTTTGACGAAGCTGCACGACATTGTACTAATCGTCTCAAACGATGACGACTGCACAGTGATTACCGTGTATCGCAACAGCAAGGCTCTCAGGGATATTCGACGCAAGTCTAAGTATCACTGGGGTGTTGCCGCCTAAACCGGGTGTAACCACTTATCTTATCCACACCGCAGGCGCGGGGCGATAGAAATAGAGAGGGCTTATCTTAAAGGCTCCGGCCCCGAAGATAGGCCCCCTTCTTTTGTCTTTGCCAACCGTTTTACTTCTGTGCGAGACGGCGCGTCGCCCATTCTGCGCTCGCATGTCGCCTGGGCACGAAGCTGGCTACGAACCAGAAAAGGGCGTACAACTCCCAGGCGAACGGCCCGTAGCCGAGGTAGCCGAGCAGCGGCATCTCGAATATCTTCAACCCACCGACGAAGGGCACGGTGTAATACCACTTGGGGAAGGCCCAGAAGTTCCAGAACTCCCACAGAAAGCCACACACGAGGCCGCCAAAGTAGAAGCTGACAGGCACGCGCCAATCGCCCTTCGACCAATGCCCCAGTATGGACGGCGCGCCACGCCAATAGTTCACTGAGTCGAGGATGAGCGCCACAAAGCCCCAGATAAGAGGGAAGAAATAGAGAGGCGATATCACGGGCAGCACGAGCGACAGCGCCCCCAGCGCAATGAGCAGCACAATCACGGGTCGCGGGATGGTGAAACCCTTACGCCTGGGCACGCTCTGAACCAGCTTCCAGCCACCCAACCACTCGGCGGTCTCCCACACAGCGGGTATGACTGTACTGAAGAAGACTGCCGACCACAGGCTGGCCCACCAGTCGGGGATGTCGTAGGGGCGCAGGTAGTGCCAGTTCTGCACGAAGCCGTTTATCCACTCGAAGCCGAACCAGGCGGCGGCGGACAACGGCAGCATGGCGAGAAACACCGGCTTCTGGCTCACGAAGAGCGAGCTACCGTCCCGCCGGTAAATCAGCGCAT
The DNA here is from genome assembly GCA_038254085.1 of Chloroflexia bacterium. GTDB lineage: Bacteria > Chloroflexota > Chloroflexia > QHBQ01 > JADMIH01 > JADMIH01. The sequence goes on from JBBSGN010000091.1 coordinate 3,590, forward strand.
CTAGCGCGAAGATGTAGCCGAACCACACCGCCGCGAACCAGTAATCCGAGAAGGGGCGCAGGGACCCGCCCGATGCCGTGCGGCCAAATATCAGCAAATGCCCCGCCGCCAGCAGGAGCAATCCTACCCAGAAGTGGGGCTTTAGCGAGCCGAGCCTTCGCGTTGTCTCTTGCAACACCAATTGTTACTTTCTAGAGCCTCTCATTGTGGGGAACTTGATGCGGAGCCAGCTAAAGAGCGCAAGCCCAAGCAGGCCCACCAGGAACAGCACCATCCCCAGCCCGGCCACTCCGATGCCCGGAGGTGCGCCCCCGTTGTTATCAACAGCGTAGGTGTGCATGGACGAAAGGCCGAACCACTGCACCAGATAGTTGACGCCCATGTACGTTATCAGCACTATTACAAAACCTATTAGCGAAAGCCATGCCATGGTCACGCCTCGCACGCCTCGTTGCACGCGCACGTGCAAATAGGCCGCGTAGCTCAACCAGGTAACGAGCGCCCACACCTCTTTGGGGTCCCAGCTCCACGCCTTCGTCCACGCCTCCTGCGCCCAGATCGCGCCGGTGATAAGCACGAGCGTCATGAACGGGAAGCCGACCGTCACCGCCCGGAACATGAACTCCTCGATAGCCGCTTCGGACGGCAGCGCAGCGCCGAGCCTGCCCCTGGAATAGTGCTTGGCGAGGAAGGTCAGGCCCGCGCCCGCAGCAGCGGCAAACGCGCTGTAAGAGATAATCGCCATCGAGACGTGTATCATCAGCCAGTACGAGCGGAGGGCGGGCACAAGTTGCACCGTCCTCTTGAGGTCAGCAGGGATAAAGAGGAGGGCGTAGGTTTGCAGCGCGAACACGATCACCACCACGAACGCCCCGGCGGCCCGCGTCTTGAGAACGCCCTCGAACAGCACCAGGTAGATCGTGGTAGTGCCCCACACAATCATGGTGGCGATCTCGTATAGAGTGACAGTGGGGTAATGCCCACCCTGCACCCAGCGCAGCCCTATGGCCGAGGTCAGTGACGCCCACGCCAGGAGCGTCAACCCCGATGCGACCCGCCCCAGGATTGGCGAGTATGTCCCACCCAGCCGCCTACCCTCGCTGGCTGTGCCTGGCACTTCAACCGTGCCGCCCGCCCCCATCCCGGCCCCAGCGAGTGCCATTTGCCTGTGTGCCACGCGCACAGTGCCCGCCGATTTGGTAAGCAAGTGGATCGTGTAGAAGAGAAAAGCCAGCAGGTAACACGCCCACGTCAAAGTGGTAAGTGTCGGCTCATTAAACCCTACCTGAGAAGGCTCGAAACCCATAGTGACCTCATTGTTGTGGATTATTGACGACCGATGACCGACGACCGACGACCGGCGACAAGCGTAATTTGAAACATAAGTGTTATATTCTGATGGTCGTCCGTCGTCGGTCGTCGGTCATCGGTCGTCGGTCGTCGGTCGTCCCACATTATACCGCTACGCCTCGGCTTGTCCTGTTGCGGCGAGCAGGGGCGTTTCTTCGGGCGCGGCCTGGGAGACAGCCGCAGCGAGAGCGTCCCTGGCGCGGGTGGCGAGACGCTCGAAATCGCGCTCGAATGTGACTTTGTTCTTTTCGGCCAGGCCCGCCAACACCACGTTCACTGCGCCAGGCCTCTCCTCGTGGGGCGTGATTTTGGCCCAGCATCTGGTGAATGTCGTGTAGAGCGAGAGCGTGAAGCCCGCAGTCATAATGGCAAAGAAAAAGGCTATTACTTCGATGCCGGGGTCCTTCGCCACCTCCAGCACCGCCGCCGTGTCCTTCTGGAAGCTAAACTTGTACTGCTCAAAACCCGGTAGCTGGAAAGGGCCGGTGCGCGGGAGGAAGCCGTTGTATACCGGCTTGTCGAAGTTCTTGTCCAGATAGCCAACCACAAACACCGGCGGGTTCTCGTTGTCCGCACGCTCCACGTCCTGGTAATACTTCATATCGAGGGTAAGCGTGTGGTCCTTCAACCGAAGCTGCAACAGGTCCTCCGGCAGGCCCTCGTCGCTCGTGGAGTTGAAGTTGACCAGTGTCCCTGCGGTCGTAGCGGTGCCGGTGACCGGCCCGCTCACGCCCATGCGATTAAGGGGTAGCGATTGGCCGCCTACGTCCGTCGCCTTCGCGTACAGCACCGGCTGGTAGCTGACCAGGAAGTAGTTTATCCCCTTGTATCGCAGCGGGTCGTTGACGATGATCGTCTTGGTCAGCACCTGCTTGCCGTCCTCGATCACGGCCAGATTGTCTTTGTACTCCTTCACCGCCTTACCGTCGGGGTAATACTCGATCCAGAACTTGTCGTTGCGCACCGAGAAGTTGACGCCGTGCCCGATGTCCACGGGTTGCCCGGGGTAGAAATAGACCGACTGCTCGCGCCAACCAAACTGCGCGATGCCCGCCGCACTGAGGATCAGCATCACCAGCGCCGCATGGCTGACAAATGTCACCAGCTTGGACCAGCGATCACGATCCGCGTACAGGTAGAGGGTGTTACCGTCGTCTGACCGCTCTGAGACCACACGGTAACGCCCTCGGCGCAAAGCAGAGCGCAACGCGCCCTCGGCGGTTGTGGCAGTCACCGGCACGGCCCGGAATTGCGCCTTTTCGCTGAGACCCGACAAGAACGAGTCGCCGACCCGCACTATAGGGTGGCGTATGAGGCGCATGGTCGGCCCCCAGCGATTGAGCGTGCAGATGACGATGCCGAACACCGTAAGGACCACCAACATGCGGAACCAGAGCGAATTGTAGAGGTCGAAAAAACCAGCCCAGTACAACACGCCCGTGAAGTCGCCGTACCGCGCCCTGGCCTGGTCCAGGAACCCGTTTAGCTCGGTGTCGAAGTTTTGCAGGCCCGGCTGCATTTGCGGGATGACCGTGCCCAGCATCGCCGCCAACGCCAGGCCGAGGTTCAGCACCACCGCGAAGCGCAAAGAGCAAAAGAGCGCCCAGATCGTCTCGATAGGGTCGCGGCCAGGCCGTTTTTGGGCATAGACCAGACTGGCGGCCCCCTTACCGTTGGGCGACACCTTTCCCACCGAGGAGTTTCTTATAGCAGGAGTAGCACGATGTGCCATATTTGGGTTTACCAACCACAGGGCGAGATGAATAACACCCGCAATTACGCGCGTCTGTGAGAAAAGTCACATGCCCACCTTGATATTACCATCAGGCCCCCAGCCAGTCAAGAATGCCTGCATGAATATTGGCTTAAAGATGAAGGCAACTGACGTTCCGTAGGCCCGGCGGTGCCCGGCACATGAATGTGCGGGCTGGCTCGTGCTATTTGTGCCATCAGCTACTGCCCTGGCCCTACCGTGCCTCCGAAGGGAGGCTTTGCAGACGTAGCCCGCACATTCATGTGCCGGGCACCGCCGGGTACGGTGACAGGGCACAGACCGTCACGGCTAGGGCGCTGCTACGCGCGTGGAGGTTGTGCGTGGCGTGCGCGGCGTGCCTTTTGCAATGGGGGTGGCCCGATTAGGGTTCACCTGCCCCACCTTCGGCCTTGCGGTCGGAGGTTTATCCGCGCCCACAGCCGCCTGCTGGCTGAGAATGAGACTGGTGCCGCTCGTCCGACCAAAGAAAGCATCAACCATGGGGCCTGCCACCACCCAATCTAGCTCTAGCCCTTCCGAGCCGTCGGGTAGGATGGATGGGGTAATCATCTCGCGGTCAATCGTGGAGGTGATGATCTTAGAAGGCTCGATGCCATAGCCGAATTGAGCGAGGGCAAGTTGCTGATCGAAGGGAATATTTGTCTCCACCATCCCGCCCAACTGGTCTATGAGCGTAGGCAGCGTCGGGATGAGGTTTACCGACATGGCCTTATGCCGCAGGGCCATTATCACTTGCAACTGCCTTTTGCTCCGCATGAAATCGTTGTCCGCATGGCGGGTGCGGACATACCTGAGCGCCTGCTTGCCATCCATGTCCTGTAGGCCCCCATCGAAGTGGACGTGCAGATCGCCGAACGGGTCGCCCTCGTCATCGCTGGGATAGTTGTAGTCGTCAAGCGCGTATGGCACGTCAATCTGCACCCCACCCAATGTGTCCACCAGTTTCCTGAAGCCGTCGAAGTTCACCGTCAGGTAGTAGTCTATAGGCACGTCAAACAATTGGCTAATGGAGCGAACAGAAAGCGCCTGCCCGCCACCCGGTTCCTTATAATATTCGCCGAATAGATACGCCGCGTTCACCTTGTTCTTGCCGTAGCCCGGTATATCCACGATCAGGTCGCGTGGGATGGTCATGACGCGCACCGTCTTGGAGGTGGTATCGAGGTTGGCAAGAATCAGGGTGTCGCTACGGGCGAAATGGTCAGGGTCGTTGGGGCGCTTATCGGTGCCCAGCACCAGAATATTGATCCGGCCTTGCAGCAGCGCTCTCAGCGGGTCCGGCGTGGGCGACGACAACGACACTTGCTGGACCACTCCGGTCGTGGCAGCAGGGGTGGTTACGCTTGCAACGTTTGCTGTTGGGGTCGGAGGCAGCGGCTTGATAATGCGGCTCTCCAATCCGATAAGCGCGTAGGCAACCCACCCCACATAACCGATAACGA
>JBBSGN010000092.1:0-8131 GCA_038254085.1 Chloroflexia bacterium
AATGGTCCACCGACTCTGAGACGGGCCAGGTCGGTCCTGAGCTTGCTGAGCTTCTGGGCCTTCCCCAGGTGACGGGAGCAACGGCTATAGAACCGGTGGACGGCGGAACGCTGCATGTTATAAGGGAGACCGATTTCGGCTTCGAGGAAGTGGCGTGCCCATTACCGGCTCTCCTGACGGCAGCCGAGCGCCTGATCAAGCCTGTCAAGACAAAGCCGCCCGTGATAGAGGAGGGCCAACGCCGCATCGCCGCCGATCCCGCGCTGATAGAGACCTGGGATGCTCACGACCTGGGCATCCCGCCCGAAGATGCGGGCCTGACAGGGTCGCCCACCTGGGTGTCAGGGTTGCGTCCCATGCAGGTAGATCGCACGCGCACACTTCTGGTGGGCGACCCCGACTCTACCGCCCAGAGCCTGCTACTTGCGTTGCGGGGTCGAGGGCTTGAAAAATCGTCCATTCGTGCGAGACCGTTAACGCCTCTTCCATTCCCGCCTCGAAACCCCGACCCGAATCGAAGCGTGTGGGCTGTGGCCGAATGGTTGCCGGGTGGAGATGCTCTACGTCTGCGCCCCGTCTCCTTCGAGCTTGTCTCAGAGGCGACCCGCATCGCCTCCGAGGTGGGTGGCGAAGCTGCCGCCGTGTTATTGGGAAGTGGGGTAGAGCCGCTTGCGGGCCAACTGGCAAGCTATGGCGCGTCAAAAGCGCTTCTCGCAGACGATCCGGCGTTAGCCCCACTCATGACCGAGACCTACGCCTACGTTCTCTCGAAGGCCATCCTGAAGTATAAGCCCTGGACGGTGCTTTTGCCCGCGACTTCTTTCGGGCGTGACTTGGCCCCGCGAGTGGCGGCGCGTCTTGGCCTGGGTCTCACGGGCGACTGCGTAGGACTCGAAGTAGACAGCGAAGGCCGGTTAGCGCAACTCAAACCTGCGTTCGGGGGGCAGGTGGTGGCTCTCATCCTCAGCCGCACTCTGCCTCAAATGTCCACCCTCCGCCCCGGTATGCTCGACCTATTCGCGCCCGATACGTCGAGGGTCGCCGAAATCGTGCGCCTGGACCTAAGCGACCTGCCCCAACCGCAGGCGTGCGTTACGTCGCAAACAGAGGAAGGGGGGGAGGGGCTTGCCCTGGATGACGCGCGCCTGGTGGTGTGCATGGGCATCGGCATAGGCGGCCCTGATGCGCTTGGCGAGGTCCACGAGTTGGCCCAGGCGCTTGGCGGTTGGATGGGCCTTTCGCCCGGAGAGGTGGCGGTGGGCGGTACGCGCAGGGTAGTTGATGAGGGCTGGCTGCCCCGCCACCAGCAGATTGGCGTCACGGGTCGCGCAGTCGCCCCCGACCTCTACCTGGGCCTCGGCGTGAGCGGTAAGTTCAACCACATGGTCGGCATCCTGCGCTCCGGCACTATCGTAGCCGTCAACAGCGACCCCCAGGCCCCTATCTTCGAGGCCGCCGACATTGGTGTGGTGTTGGATTGGCGTGTGTTCGCGGACGCGATCTTGCCTCTGTTGAAACGTGAAACGTGATTAAGCTCCTCACGTATCACGTATCACGAGTCCCCTGGCACAGAGTATGCAACACTGTCCGTAGATAAAACAGCAGGAGTGAACTATTATGCCGCAAGCGCAAGCCGTTATCTATTCGACGCGCACCTGACCGTGGTGCTATCGCGTGAAAGAGTTTCTTTCGCAAAGAGGCGTGCCCTGGACAGAGAAATATGTTGACCAGGACCGAGCGGCGGCTATCGAGATGGTAAGGCGCTCAGGCCAACAGGGTGTGCCCGTCACCGTGATTGGCGATCATGTAGTCGTGGGCTTCGACAAGCCTCGCCTTGAGCGTATACTGGCCTCCATGCCCGGCGCTCAGACGGCTCCGGCGGGTCGCAAATCGCTCGGTGCGAAGGTGGCCGACGCCAGCCGCTATGCGATGCCCGGTGGCACGGCGAGCCAGGGCGCTTACGTGGGCGGGGTCAACCCCGGCTCGCCCGCCGAGGCCGCAGGGCTGAAAGCAGGAGACGTCATCGTAGCCGTCGGGAATAAACCCGTCCGCTCGGTGGACGATTTGAGCAGAGCATTATCCCATCTGGATGCGAATAGCGCGACTTTAAGTGTAGCGCGTGGTTCCAACCGCCGCCATGTGACAGTCCAGTTTTGACTTTCTTACAGGCGGGTGTATAATTTGCAGTAGCCACACGGCTTGGGCCGCCCACTTGCAGCAGCTCATTTCGTGGTGGCCGGCGGTCCTCACCTGGGTATAATCGCCTGGCCGCCCGCTCATAGAGAGGGCGGTTGGCGCGTAGTCCGGGAAGGGAAATTATTTTTGCTAAACGGTGGGGTGCGGTATGGAACTGAACAGGAACGACGGCCAGGTCATGGCTCCCATGAAGGGCGACAACTCGGCACAATCTCTTTCTGACATAGTAATCGCCATTGACGAGCGCGTTCGGCAAGGTGACGCCGCCGAATTCCGGCCTATTTCCAGCGGCCTGGGCGAGCTTGACGCGGCTATAGGTGGAGGGTTCCGGCTCGGCCAACTGGCCCTTCTGAGCGGTCCCGCGGGCGTGGGCAAGACCTCGCTGATGCTGCAAATAGCGCGCAATATAGCCGCCAGCGACCAGGCGGTCTGCCTGTTCGTCTGCTATGAGCATGAGACCGATTATCTTGCCCAGCGCCTGATCGCTATGGAGAGCGTCAGCACGGGCGACGGCACACCCAGTGACGGCCTGCGCCTGAAGGACATAGAGGAGTTGGTACGCCGCTACAGCGCGTCCCACCCTGGTCAGGCAGGCTTCACGGCGGCGGTGGGCAACGATTTGCGGGGCGCTCGCGCCTTAGAGCGCATCAAGACCTATGGGGAGCGCCTGCTGCTGATGAAAGGCTCGACGGCCACTACAGTCGAAACACTAGTCGAGCGAGTAAGGGAGATATGCCAGCCGGGTGGCCCCGCCTACGGCAAGCCTGTGGTCCTGTTCGTGGACTACTTGCAAAAGATAGCCACCCTGACGCCTCACACGGCGGAAACGGCCCGCAATATCGAGGAGGTAGAGGGCTTGAAGGAGTTGGCCCTCGACGAAGATATCGTGGTTGTAGCGATTGTGGCTGCCGAGGTCGAAGGTCTCAAGGCCCAGCGATTGCGGCTGCAACACCTGCTCGCCAGCTCGGCAATCGCTTACGAAGCCGACTTGATCCTGCTTATGAACGAGAAGTTCGACATTGTGGACCGCCGCCACGGCGAGTTCCACCCTCATAATGCCGAGCAGTACCACCAGTACGTCGTCCTTAGCGTCGAGAAGAACCGCGCAGGCTCTGGCCTGATTGACCTTGAGCTACGCAAGCAGTTACAGTTCTGCCACTTCCGCCCCGATGTCCGCCGTGTAGAAGAAAAGCTAATCAGCGGGCGAAGACGGGAGTAGTCGGTAGCCGGTAGTCGCCCGGCAGATAAATCTGCGGGCAACGGTTGCAAAGCCTCCATAGGAGGCTACCGATCTCACAGAGGATGCGCGCAGTGTAATAGCACGACCAGCCCAGCCCGCCATGTGGGCTTTGTAGGTATAGCCTGCGGCTTCAGCCGCCCGGCGTTATTAACCACCGACTACCGACTACTGAATAAGCAGCGCCATAAGCGCCTTTTGGACATGGAGGCGGTTTTCGGCCTCCTCGAAGACGACCGAGTTGGGGCCGTCCATTACCTTGTCGGTGATCTCCTGGCCTCGGTGAGCGGGTAGGCAGTGCATTACCAGGGGGTGGCCGCCTGTGTGCTTGAGAAGCGCCTCGTTGATCTGATAAGGCTCGAAGATGCGCGCTCTCTGCTCTGCTTCAGCTTCCTGGCCCATGCTGGCCCACGTGTCTGTATAGATCACGTCGCTTCCGCCTACATCGGCGGGGTCGTCGGTGAAGCGCAGTTTTGAGCCGGAGATGGCTGCGCCGGCCTTTGCCTGCTCGATATAGTGGGGCTTTACCTCGTAGCCTTGCGGGCTGATTAGCGTAATATTCATGCCCACCTTGGCCCCCGCCAGGAGGAGCGAAGCCGCCACGTTGTTGCCATCCCCGATATAGGTCAGGTTGACGCCTTCCAGCCGCCGCAACTTCTCGTAAATCGTGAACAGGTCGGCCAGCGCCTGGCAAGGGTGCTCGTCGTCGGACAGGCCGTTAATTACAGGCACGCCCGCATACTCGGCCAGCGTCTCGAGGTCTTTGTGGGCAAAGACACGGGCCATGATGCCGTCAACCATGCGCCCAAGCACCCGCGCCACGTCGGGCACGCTCTCGCGCTTGCCCAACTGGATGTGATCCGGCCCCAGGTAGACCGCGTGCCCCCCCAACTGCGACATCCCGGTCTCGAAGCTCATCTGGGTTCTAAGGGACGGCTTCTGGAATATCATCGCCAGGTGCTTGCCTCCAAGAATGCGATGGGGCACGCCCGCCTTCTGCTTGCGCTTCAAGTCGCCCCCAAGCTCCCACACCTGCCACATCTCTTCCCTGCTCAGGTCCGCTACAGACACCAGACTGTGGCCTTTCATGCTTACTGCCATTTGTTTCTCCTTTGTTGGAAGTCAGCTATCAGCTATCCCAAGCATCCTACTATCCCCAACTGATTTCTCGCTTAGCTCGGAATGACAAGGATGTTCGGTCGGCTAAAGAGGTATCCGGTATTCACGCATCACGTTTTACGCCTCGATGCTCGTGCCGGTCCGGCCTTCGAGCGCCGCGATTGCGCTTTGCAGCTGGGTTATTATGGCCTGCTTGCCGCCCGATTCTATGAAGCCAATGGCGGCCTTTACTTTGGGACCCATGCTGCCTGCCGCAAACTGGCCCTCCGCCAGATACTGTTTAGCCTCGTTCACGCTCAATCTGGATAGCTCTTGCTGGTCGAGCTTGCGGAAGTTGATAGCCACCTTTTCAACGTCGGTGAGAATGAGCAGGCGGTCCGCGTCCAGCCTCTGGGCAAGCAAGGAGGCCCCCATGTCCTTGTCTATTACCGCCTCAACACCGTGCAAATCGCCCGCTTCGTCGCGCACCACCGGGATGCCCCCGCCACCGGCGCATATCACCAGCGTACCGCTATTGATGAGTGTTCTTATGGCGTAAATCTCGGCGATAGCGGCGGGCATCGGCGATGGCACCACCCGCCTGTAGCCCCTGCCACTATCCTCAATCACCGTAAAGCCCCGCGACCTTAGCTCCTCGGCTTTGGCGGCGTTGTAGAAAGGGCCTATCGGCTTGCTTGGGTTGCTGAAGGCCGGATCGTTGGGGTCCACCACCATCTGGGTGATCACGGTTGCCACCGGCCAGGGCCGCCCGCGCTTTCGCAGTTCGTTCCGAAGGCACTGTTGCATCATGTAGCCGATCTGCCCCTGGCTCATGGCCCCAGCCACGTCCATTGGCATCGCGGGTATGGCCTCTTTGTCCTCGGCAATCGCCTGCCGAAGAAGTATTGCGCCCACCTGCGGGCCGTTGCCGTGCGTCAGGACCACTCGGTAGCCTCGGCCGGCCAGTTCGGCCACCGACGCCATAGCACGGTTCACGTTGGCGAACTGCTCGGCTGCTGTGCCGCGCTCGCTCGCGCTCTGGATGGCGTTGCCACCCAACGCTATCACCAACGTCTCTATGTAGTTGCGGCTCTGCGCCGTGCCGGTCTCGGACAACGCTGTCCCCCTATGCACTCTGTGTACGTCCTAGTAATAATGTGAGTGCGCCCGCATGGACACTCAAAAAGAGGGGCCAACCAACCTGGTCGCCCCTGGTGCAGAATCAATTATAGCACTTCCAGTCAAGTGGGACGAAGAAGAGGAAAACGAGGCCGCGTGTTTCTAATGATACGCTACTACCAACCTTGTAAGGGCATCGCCACTATAGCTCTGTAGAGTGTTGGTGAGTGCCCTAACTACTAACTGCTCCCTGTACATTTTGGGTATCCAATCCACCCACAAATTGTAAGAGTATGTTAATACCTTGTTAAGCAGCTTTATTGTAAGGAAAGCTGCGTCGGCTACAGTGTGATGGATCGGCCACGCGCTCGGAGCTCGTATATCGAAAATGCCAGCGGTGGAGGGCGCAGGTAACGTCTTTCTCATTACAGCACAGAGCCGCAAGGCGCGTTGGAAGCTCATAACTCCGAATAACCGTTTAGCTCTATCACACCAAAAGGAGACAAGGTTTTGAAAATCAACTTGAACAGCCGTAAGTCACTACCGTTATACGCCTTGCTAGGCGCAGCACTGGGGAGCGCACTTCTGAACCCCATAATGTCATCGTTCGCCCAAACGGGCGGTAACGACGCTAAACCCGCACCCCCCTCTATCGGCGCTGACGTGCCCCTCACCTACTTCGGTCCTCCACCTTCCGAGGTGCAGAAAGAATTGGTCGGACCCGTCAAGCTCTTGAAGGCGGGCACCATTGACGAGAATGCAGGCACCATTACATTGCCCCTGTATCGCGGGCAGATGCGCGACGGCAGAAACGTCTGGTACATATTGACCGACACCGACGACAAGGGCAACGCCGACGCCCTCGGCCTCAACTATTCCTCCAAGATCACTTACGCGGCGGTAGGCACGGGCGTGCGTGTGGCCCACGTGCAGAAAGATACCAGTCTCACCTTCGACCAGGGCACCGTTGACTTCAAGCCGGTACGCGAGATAGTGCCCGGCGATGCGCCCAACTTCTTCCCTCCCAAAGTAGCCAAGCCAGGCTCGATAGGCGACCGCAACTACACCCCACTGGTACGCATCGAGAATGCGGGCAATCACATCTACAACGCGCCTGTCGTGGCCTTCGGCGTGGACGCTTCCCAGATCAACTTCTGCAACGGCAATCCCGACTACAGCCGCGTGCATGACCACGTCCTCAAAATCTGCCCTAACGGCAACGGCAATGGAGCGGGCACAGTGACCCTCTCGCTCGCTCCCGGCTTTAGCTTCTCCAAGCCGGTGCTATACCTCAGCACCGAGTCCTCGGAGCAGGGAGTGGCAGCCATCGAAGACGCCACTTTCGCACCCGGCTTGGGCGATGTCACTGTGGGCCGAGACGACAGTGCCTTTAGCGCGGTAGAGCGCCTGTTTGCAACCGCAAACGGTCCAAGCGGCAAGGACAATCCACAACGCCAGGGCTTGAGCAGTGCGCTCGGCGATGCGGGAGTGAAAGGGCCGCTCAACGTGCTGGGTGGTATCCCCACTGTGGCGACTGATTACAGCCCGCTGTGGGACGTGAACCTGGGTGAGTGGACACAGGATGCCATCAGCAAGGGGTATCGTTCTCGCATCATTGACGAGTTCACCTACCTGTCAATGGTCGAGAAGGGGTTCATCACTGCCCCTGGCGGGCACAAGTTTGGCTCTAGTGGCACAATCGTCAACTGCCCGGTGGTCATGCGCTTCCTGTAAGCGAGTGTGTCCCTTGCGGCAGAACGACTAACAAATAACGAAGCAAAAGAACCGCCCGGGGCGGTTCTTTTGCTTCGTTATTTGGCGGTTTGTTATATATTGAGGATATCGGCACCCATCTTCAGGGCCTTTTGGATTGCTCGGTGTTGGAGGACTTTGGCGTTGGACTCGGTGATTTGCATGGCGGTGGCGGTCTCTTTCAGCGAGCAGCCTTGCAGAAACCTCAGTTGCAGTACACGACGGTAGTTTTCGGGAAGTATGCTCAATAGGCCCTGCACCCTCTCGCTTGCCAGGTCGGGCGTTTCCCCGGTGGGGTCTTCGAGGACGGTGGGTGGGGCGGCCAGGTGCATTGGGCTTGCCTCTTCCATCTCGTCCAGGCTAGAGGTGGGGCCTTTGTAGTAGCCGCGCCAGTGATCGGTAATGGTCGTGCGGGCCACCCGATACAGCCACGCTAGCTTGGTAACGTCTTGCTGGGTCCCATCCAGGGAGTGGGCCGCCTTGATGAACACCTGCGAGGTAATATCCTCTGCGTCCTCGCGGTTGCCCACCTTGAAATAGACGAACTTGTATATCTGCTCAATGTGTCTGTCGTAAACGTCTTGCAAGGCGGCCTTGCGGTCTGCGCTGCCCTGTCTCTGCTGGGGCGGCGCTGCCGTAGTTGTGGGCCTGGTAGGCGTTGTGTCTGCGTGGTGTACCGTGGACGTGTTGCGCTTTAGCGTGGTGATTGCGTTCATCGTGCTACCTTCC
>JBBSGN010000093.1:0-8129 GCA_038254085.1 Chloroflexia bacterium
ACCCCCAACTCCCGCGGGTTCCCGGCAGCCATTCCAACTATTCTTTGGCAGCGGTCAAGAGCGTCATCTGAGGCGGCCACCTGACGGTAAAGGCCCGCTCCCTGCTCCGCGTCCATCACCGTTGGTAAACAACGCAAGAGCCTCAACCACTCACCAGGTCGAGGCTCCTGTATACGATCCCACTTTAGTCCGTTGCCTGGCGATTGCCGGCGCGCTGGCGCTGAACTAGTTACTCTTCACCCTCACGTTCCCGCCCCCCGTCTGCATCGGGTTGCCCGGAGTGCTGTCGGCCGCCAGATCGTGTTACTGTTGTCCAGGATCATGATCCCGTATCGGTCGGGCTGCGCCGGGTTCAACACGTCCCCGTCGCGCAGGTCCACCGTGTAACTATAGTTGCCCCACGAAGCCACTATCGCTCCGGTCGCCGGGTCTATCTTCTGCACCGTGCATTTGCCACTAAAGGCAGCTATCGAGGCTCTGTTGCAACAACTGAATGGGCATGGAAGAGTGTGGCTGACCTCATCACCAGGACGTGGAGCCCAGCCCATGCCTCCCACTCTTACCATTCAGCAACCAAAGCTATTCAAGTACCGCCATGTTGAACCAGAAATCATCCTGCTTTGCCTGCGATGGTATCTTCGCTATTCTCTGAGCTACCGAGATCTTGAAGAATTGATGGCAGAGCGAGGCCTCTCGGTAGATCACACCACCATCTACAGGTGGGTGCAGCAGTATGCTCCCATTCTGGAGAAGCGTTGTCGCGCCAAACTCCAACCAACTAACGACGCCTGGCGAGTAGATGAAACCTACATCAAGGTCAAAGGCGTATGGATGTACCTCTACAGAGCAGTGGATTCTGATGGGAATACGGTTGAATTCATGCTCAACTCGACACGAGATGCACAGGCCGCCAAGCGCTTCTTCCGTAAGGCCCTGCGAGCCAGGCACACGTTAACGCCGCGCGTGATCAATGTGGACCGCAACCCCTCTTACCCCAGGGCAGTGAACAAACTCAAGAAGAAGGGCACTTTGCCACAGGGTTGTGAGTTACGGCCGGTGAAGTACCTGAACAATCTCATTGAGCAGCATCACCGTTTCATCAAACGCAGAGTAAACCCCGGGCTGGGCTTCGGGTCATACGGCTCGGCATGGCGCACACTTCAGGGATACGAAGCGACAAACCAACTCCGGAAGGGGCAAGTAAGGGGAGCAATCAAAGGAGATATTGGGAGCCAGATCCGATTCGTATCCACTGCCTTTGGATTGGCTGCTTAGACTTTCTGCCCCACGCTACAGCAGCACGCCCTCGCACGGATGAGCTTCCGTTGTTGCAACACAGCCGTCCTTTCGCTCTCAGATGGAGTTTCCGCACAGTACAGGCACGCGGCCTGCTCGACGGTAGAAGTGCCATCACCCATTGGGGAGGGATCGAGCTGATGCGCCATAACTACCCCTCTATTGATGTGAGGGGGGACGTGCGCTTCGTAGATAGTGGTGACATCTTTTTCCTCGGTAGGGGTGAGCGCACGCATCGACATGGCCCTGTATGTTGTCCAGCGACTACTGGGTGAGGAGGTCACCCGGCAAACGGCACGACGGATGGAGTGAGTGGCTAGAGCATGGCTTGCCTTTGGGCGCTTTTGTGTAGACTATATGCGGAGTGAAGGTGGAGACTTACGGAGACGGTAGAAGAAGTCGCGTTGAAGCTGACTGCTAAAAACCTCAACCATCGTTGGCTTCCTGGAGTGCATAAGCAATTGCCTGCTCCATGCTCATGGCTCTCCCCTCTTCCCAGGCTATCTCCCACATCGCCTCGCCTAGTTGAGCGTGCGTGGCAGCCATGTTCCGCTCATATTCGATACGGTCGGCAGGATCTAAGCGGGCACCCATACTCTCAAGCAAGCCCTCTGCAGCGCCAAATAGTCGGGCGGCTCGCTCTGGCTGTCGCAGTTCTGCACTAACTCCTGCCAATCCTGCTAAACACCAAGCTATCCTTGGTTTGTCTCCCTGCTTCTGGAAGAGTACCAGGCTTTCTGTAAACAGCGAGACTGCTTGTCCAGCATCACCCTGATGGAGCGCGACATGCCCCAAGTTGTGTAGTACTACAGCGGTGTTTAGCTTGCCCCCTAATTCCCTCCCTATCATTAGGCTCTCTTCATAAGATGAAAGTGCCGCAGCGTAGTCTCCTTCAGCACGCGCTAGTTCACCAAGGTAGTTGAGCACTATGGCTAAAGTGCGCTTGTCGCCCAGCTCCTGACAGATACCTCTGCTTTCTCTCAGCAGGGCACGCACTCTCGTGTAGTCTACTTGCTCAAAGTAGACTACCGCCATGCTGAGGAGCAAGCGCGAGATGCGCCACTTGTCGCCTACTTCTCGAAATATCTCCAGAGCTTGCTCATAGCGCGAATATGCCAGCGCATGATCGCCCTGCTTGGTGGCGATAGCCCCCAAATTGCCAAGTGAGGATGCCATGCCCCATTTGTCCCCCAGGTCCTGGAAGGCAGCTAGGCTCTCTTCGTATAGCGGGCGCGCCTCCATATAGTCACCCAGGTAACGCGAGACATCACCCAAGTGCATGAACGCCAGGGCCTTGTCCGCATTATCTCCTGATTCTCCAAAGATATCCAGACTCTCTTGCAAAAGCGACCGCGCCTGGGCGGTCTCTCCCTGCACCAAAGCCAATGCCCCTGCCGCGCTAAGAGCCTTCGCCCGACCTACAGTGCGCTCCACTGTCACCGGGCTGGCTAGCAGGGCTGCCAATCGTCCTCGTCCCTCCGTATAGTGGGCATGCGCATCCCAGAATCGCCATAACGCCCCTGATATGCTCAATCCCACATCAACTTGCCCACTGGCTAAAGACCACTCCAGAGCCGCTCGCAGGTTGCCGTACTCCGTCTCCAGCCGGTTTAGCCACGTCACTTGCTCTGGGCCTCGGAGCTTCGGCTCGGCCTCCTCAGCCAACTGTAAGAAGTAGTTGGCGTGAAGCCGCCTTGTGGCTTCGGCCTCCCCACTCTCCTCCAATTTCTCAAATGCGAATTCTCTTATAGTTTCCAGCATCCAATAACGTAGGTCTCCAGCTCCTTCTTCTCGCTTCAGCAAGCTCATGTCAAGTAGCGAACTCAAGCCCTCCAGCACACTGGAGGAATGTGGAGTGCCGAACTCCTGAATTAGAGCTGAATGCGCAGCAGAACCCCTAAAAACCTGTGGAATATCAGTATCGCCTTCTCCACCCCGTACTCCATACATGGTTTCCACCGCCTCAAGCGAGCAGCCGTCTACAAAGACGGAGAGCCACCGGAACAGCTCTTTCTCCTGCTCGTTGAGCAGATCGTAGCTTCCCTCAATCGCGCCCCGCATTGTCTGCTGGCGAGCTGGCAGGTCTTTCGGCCCTCCCGTCAGCAGTTCTAACCTGCTGTTCAAAGTTGCTGCCAACCGCATCAACATAATCTGCGTGGGCATCAGCCTGACGCGGGCGGCGGCAAGCTCGATAGCCAGTGGTAGGCCGTCCAGACGGTGGCATATCTCGACAACGGCACAGGCGTTCTCGACTGTAACCTCAAAGTCAGCTTTAGCCGCCTGTGCTCGTTCAATGAACAGGCGCACCGCAGCATACTCTGTCAAGCATTCTACCGATTTTGGATTACGGTCTTCAATCCCAAATCCAAAATCGGAAGTAGCTGGCAGCGCGAGTGCTGGAACCTGGAAGTCGTGCTCCCCGTACAGATGCAGCGCTACCCTGCTGGTTGTCAACGCCTTGACCTGGGGAGCCGCCCCCAGCAGTTGAGACACCCAGGGCGCTGCCTTTACCACCTGCTCAAAGTTATCGAGCAGCAGCAATATCCGCTTGTCTTGCAGGTATGATTGCAGGCTCTCGATCAAAGGCCATCTGGCGACTTCCTGGATATGCAGCGTTCGGGCGATTGCGGGGATCACCAAAGCCGGGTCGGTAATGGACGCTAAAGGGACGAAGAGCACCCCATCGGGGAAGTCGTCAATTTGAGAGGCCACCTGTAGAGCGAGGCGGGTCTTACCTATGCCAGGGGGTCCAGTGAGGGTGAGGAGACGCACCCCGGGGCGGCGCAGCAAGGCACACACTGCTTCCACTTCCTCTTTGCGACCAATAAAGTCATTAATAGGGGCGGGCAGGTTGTTTGGGTGGCGTACGGTGTGGAGCGTGCGCCAGGGGGCATAGCCATTAGCGTGGGCGAGTTGCGCAAGCTGGTCATCGTTTAGTTCTATTCTTGCGAACTCCACAAACCTTGAGTGTTCATCAAGAGGTACGCCGAGACATTCCGCCAGCAGTTCAGCGATCTGCTTGGAGGGCCTACGCTTGCCTCGTTCGATTTGCCGAATCGTTTCCAGGGAGCACAGAACACGCTGTGCCAGGTCTTGCCTGGTTAGGTCAAGCTCTTCGCGGCGCTGTCTTAGCCATAGACCAAACGGCGTTCCCTGAATCATCAAGACCTCCTTAACCTGGGGACAAAACTTGTACCAGTAATTGTACCCCCAATTATACCAAGAAAAGCTTCCATGTGCCTCGGCGTTCTGCTAACCTAGAATATGATACGGTTTTACCCACCTCTCAGTGGGCAGGATTCCTGGATAGTCAGGGCGAACAGACCCGCCTGGGGGCTGCTCTCTGGGGCGTACTTTACTCGTCTTCAAGGAAAAGGAAGGAAGGAAGGAAGAGCAAATGATAGAGAGAGAGAACAGACGCGCAGACTGGCGACACCTATTTGTCGCAATGCTGGCGCTTGCGGCATTGCTGGTGGGGGCGCTTGTTGTCCCAACCAGACCAGCCAACGCGGCGCTCCCGGCGGGCGGTGTCCCGGCTGCGTCTCAACAGCCCTCAGTGGGCCGGGGAGATGCTGACGGTAATCTCAGGCTTCCGATAGACACAAGGAACCTCGTACCGGCTCCGCCTCAGCTTCAGCCTCAACAGGCCCCGAAAGGCCCCAACGTTGACACAGCCACTTCTACGCCTGTTTGCGCAACGGCGTGGAACGTGGTCCCCAGTCCCAATGTGGGGGGTGATGGCAGCTTTCTCTACGGAGTAGCGGTCGCCTCCACCAACGATGTGTGGTCAGTGGGATACTACTACAATGGCACTGTAGACCGGACGCTGACCGAGCACTGGGATGGCACGGCGTGGAGCGTGGTCCCCAGCCCCAGTGTAGGTAGCGAGCGCAACCGTCTTAATGCTGTGGCGGTTGCCGCTTCCAACGACGTGTGGGCGGTAGGGTATTACCAGAGCGGGGGTGTGGACCAAACGCTGACCGAGCACTGGAATGGCTCGGCATGGAGCGTGGTGTCCAGCCCGAACGTAGGCGGTGGCACTAACCGCCTCGATAGCGTAGCGGTTGTTTCCGCCAGCGATGTATGGGCGGTAGGGTACTACAATAACGGCACTGCGGACCAGACGCTGACCGAGCATTGGAACGGCTCGGCTTGGAGCGTGGTGTCCAGCCCGAACGTAGGCACGGGTGATAACCATCTCTATGGAGTAACAGCCATAACCTCTAACGACGTGTGGGCGGTAGGCGACTACGCCAGCGGCTATTCGCAGACGCTCACCATGCATTGGGATGGCAGTGCGTGGAGCGTGGTACCCAGCCCTAACCCGGGAGACTCTGGCAATATTCTCTATGCTGTAGATGCCATCGCCTCTAACGACGTGTGGGCAGTAGGAACCCAGATCGTATACGACGAGGTTAACGGCACTCTAGCCGAGACGCTGACCGAGCACTGGGACGGCAGCGCATGGAGTTGGGTGCCAAGCCCCAATGTAGGCGGAGGCGTGGGCGGAGTCCCCAACCAGCTATACGGAGTAACAGCCATAGCCCCTAACGACGTGTGGGCGGTGGGCTACTACGACCAATATACGCTGACCGAGCACTGGAATGGCACCCAGTGGAACGCGGTCAACAGCCCCAATGTGGGCGGCAACAACATGCTCTATGCGGTAGACGCCGCCTCCTCAGGCGACGTATGGGCGGTGGGGCACAGCGGGTCACAGACGCTAATCGAGCGCTATAGCGCCTCCTGCGTGACTCCCACACCCATCTCCACCTTCACCACCACACCCCTGCCCACAAACACTCCCGCGCCCTGTGGGCTCGCCTGGCGCGCTGTTGACAGCCCCAACCCTCAGTCGGGCGACGACAATGAGCTCCATAGTGTGGCAGTAGTATCGGCCAACGATATATGGACTGTAGGGACCTATCTCGGCGAGACTGGCGCTCCCCGGACTCTAACGGAGCACTGGGACGGCTCGGCTTGGAGCATAGTGGACAGCCCCAGCCCCGGGGCGTACAGCAGCGTCCTCTACGGGGTAGCTGCGGTATCGGCTAACGATATGTGGGCGGTGGGGTACTCCAACGGCGCGACCGTAGATACGCTGACCGAGCATTGGGACGGCACAGCGTGGAGCGTGGTGCCCAGCCCAAACGTGGACGCCAGTTACCTCTACGGGCTAGCTGTGGTGTCAGCTAACGATGTGTGGGCGGTGGGCTACTACGACCAATATACGCTGACCGAGCATTGGGACGGCTCGGCGTGGAGCATCGTCTCCAGTCCTAACGTCGGGACAGGCGCTAACAGCCTCTCTGGGGTAGCGGTAGTGTCGGCCAACGATGTGTGGGCCGTAGGGAACTACGCCAAGGGGAATATAGGTTTAACACTGATCGAGCACTGGGACGGCTCGGCTTGGAGCATAGTATCCAGCCCCAATCCTGGACCGGCGCAACTCAATGGGGTAGCGGTGGTGTCGGCCAACGATGTGTGGGCCGTAGGGAACTACACCGACAATAACACAGGCGCGACCCAAACCTTGATCGAGCACTGGGACGGTAGCACATGGAGCATAGTATCCAGCCCTAATCCTACGGCGTTCAGCCGCCTCAATGGGGTAGATGCGGTATCGGCTACTGATGTGTGGGCTGTAGGGAACTCCGGCGACGGAACTAACGATTTTACGCTGATCGAGCACTGGAACGGTAGCGCATGGAGCGTTGTGCCCAGCGCAAACCCTTCGCCAAACCGGAACTATCTCAACGGAGTTGCTGTGGTGTCGGCCAACGATGTGTGGGCTGTGGGATACTTCCTGAACGTAGGCGCGTTCCAGACGCTGACGGAGCGATATAACGATCCCTGCGTGACGCCTACGATCACGAATACTCCCACCCCAGGTGGCCCCACAGCCACATTCACACGCACACCCACAGCTACAGCCACAATCGTATGCGGTCTGGCTTGGCGCGTAGTAGACAGTCCCAGCCCCGCCGGAGAGCATGTTGCCCTCAATGGAGTGGCAGTTGTATCAGCCAACGATATATGGACTGTGGGAGACTACGGCAACTCAGGTAATGAACGGACGTTGATAGAGCACTGGGACGGCACCCAGTGGAGCATGGTATCCAGTCCCAGCATCGGGCCGTACTCTAACATCCTCAACGGAGTAGCAGTTGTATCATACTACGACATATGGGCCGTAGGGTCTTACGACACGGGAAATGCAAGCGCAGATGATACACTTGTTCTGCACTGGGACGGTTATGCGTGGGCTGTGATCCCCAGCCCCAACGTCGAATTCAGTCAGGACCAGCTCCATGGAGTAGCAGTTGTATCGGCCAATGATATATGGGCCGTAGGGGAATCCATACGCGGATTCTCAGACTCTACGCTGATCGAGCATTGGGACGGCAGCACATGGAGCATAGTCTCCAGCCCCGCTCCCGAAGCGTTCAACTCCCTGAATGGAGTAGCGGTAGTATCGGCCAACGATATATGGGCTGTGGGAGCTGGTGTCACAGAAGGCGTGAGTCACACGCTGATAGAGCACTGGGACGGCAGCGCGTGGAACATCGTTCCCAGCCCCTCCGGCGGCTCTCTCAATGGGGTAGCGGTAGTGTCTGCCAACGACATATGGGCAGTAGGAGAAGATGCGGGGCACCAGGCGCTGATCGAGCATTGGAACGGCAGCGCATGGAGCGTGGTTTCCAGCCCCTCCGGCGGCCCTCTCAAGGGAATAGCGGTAGTGTCGGCCAACGACATATGGGCTGTGGGGGGTGACGGAAACACGCTGACGGAGCATTGGGACGGCAGCGCGTGGAGCATCGTGCCC
This sequence comes from Chloroflexia bacterium, assembly GCA_038254085.1. GTDB lineage: Bacteria > Chloroflexota > Chloroflexia > QHBQ01 > JADMIH01 > JADMIH01. The sequence goes on from JBBSGN010000093.1 coordinate 8,123, forward strand.
AGCCCCA
>JBBSGN010000094.1:0-8067 GCA_038254085.1 Chloroflexia bacterium
GACCCCCAGCCCTTGCGGCAGTACCCAAACGAAACCCTGGACGCCTCGCTGCTCGGTTTCGAGTACCACGACAATAAAGTGCACTACGGCGTGGAGGAGATTTACGACAGCAAACTGTCGGGCTAAGCGGGGTGGATACTCGCCGAGCACGATGCCAATGGCCGCCCGCTGGTGTTGCAGCAGCCCCAGATGCAACCTGCCATAGACGGCTCGGACGTGGTGCTGACCATTGACAGCGCCGTGCAATATCTGGTCGAGCGCGAGCTTTCCGCCTCTATCAAGGAGTTCAAAGCCGACAGCGGCTATGTGGTTGCGCAAGACCCCAACACCGGCGGCATACTAGCTATGGCGAACGCAGGCGCCAACGGTGTGGCTCCGTTCAACCCGAACGACTTCAACAAAGTGAGCGATTATGCCTTATTCAAGAACCCGGTCGTTCACGACGTGCGGGAGCCGGGTTCCACCATGAAGATACTCACCTATTCTTCGTCTATAGACGCGGGCGCTATAACCCCGGACACCACCTTCTACTGCAACGGCTATCTGCAACGCTACGGTTGGACGATCTGGAACGCCACTCGCCAGGCTTACGGTCAGGAGAGCATGTTGCAGGGCCTGGGTCGCTCTGATAACATAGCCTCCATGTTCGCCACCGAGCAATTGGGCGAGGCCGGCTTCTTCAAGTACGTGAAGTCATTCGGCATCGGCCAGCGCACCGGTATAGACCTGGCGGGCGAGGTGTCGGGGCTGATCGCCTACCCAGGCGAGGACGGCTACAGCCCTATCAACCTCTACACCAACTCCTTCGGCCAGGGTGTTGCCACCACCCCGATCCAGCTGGTCAACGCAGTATCAGCGGTTGCCAACGGCGGAACGCTCCTCACACCGCACGTGATGAAAGAGATTCGGCAGGGAGACAAAGTGACCGAGACCTTCCAAACCCAGGAGGTGCGCCGCGTCATCAAGCTAGAAACGGCCAGCACCATTGCCGATATGCTGGCCTACGGCGTCGAGAACAAGCTGGTGGCCCGCCTGGCGCGGGTTCCCGGCTACCACGTTTCAGTCAAAACCGGCACGGCGCAATTGGCCGAGAACGGCGGCTACGCGGGCGCAGGCTCGTTCGCGTCGGCGATGGGCTTTGCCCCCTCGCACGGGGCAAAGTTCACTCTCTATATCGGCCTGCTCAACCCGCGTAGCAGCCAGTGGGGCGAGAACACCGCCTCGGTCGCCTGGGGCCGCCTGGCAAAGCAACTTCTCCTCTACATGAAGGTCCAACCGACCGAGCCTCTCCCCACCCCAACGGCCATGCCGTGACGAGTTGTGAGTTGTGAGTCATAAGGGATGATATAAGAAGCATCCCCTTGTGGATGCTTCTTATATCATCCCTTATTGTCTGTTTGCTCATAATCAGTTATCCTTTTACGTGGCTGATTTCACCAACCACTAACTGTTAACCGCTCATAACTCGCAACTCGCAACTCCCAACTACCCATGTTCACCATACAAGACATCCTGGAAGGCACGCAGGGCCATCTCGACAACTCTGCGGGGGCGCTGGCTATGTCCGGCCTCGGCTTCAGCAGTGTGGCGATAGACTCGCGCGGCTCCCTGAATGGCGCGCTCTTCGTGGCCCTCATGGGCGAGCGTGTTGACGGGCACAGTTTCGTGCTGGACGCCATCGGCCATGGGGCGCGAGGCGCTGTCGTCCGCGACGTTTGGGAGGCCCCTGACGCTTTGCCGTCCGGAGTGGCCCTTGTTCGCGTAAGCGATCCTTTGTCTGCCCTCCAACGCCTGGCGGCCTGGTGGCGCGCCCGGCATGACGTGCAGGTGATTGGCATTACCGGCAGCATCGGCAAGACCTCTACCAAAGAGGTTCTAGCCTCGGTCCTCTCCAGGCGGTACAGCACACTCAAATCAGCGGGCAACCTCAACAACGAGATCGGCCTACCTCTGACCCTGCTTCAGATCACCGGCGGCCATCAGAAGGCGGCGCTGGAGATGGGCGCGGGCTACGCTCTAGGGGAGCTAACCCTGCTGTGCGACATCGCCAAGCCTGAGATAGCCGTCGTCACCGCCGTCAGTCCCGTTCACCTTGAGCGCATGGGCAGTCTCGATAATATCGCCTTCAATAAGAGCGAACTGGTGCGCGCCCTGCCGCCCACCGGCACCGCAGTCCTGAACGCCGACAACCCCTACGTGCGCGCCATGAGTGAGGTTGCCACCGCGAAAGTGCTATTTTACGGTGTCGATTCGCCCTGCGACCTGTACGCTACTGACATCGAGAGCTATGGGCTGAAAGGTGTGCATTTCACCATGCGCATCCAACCCACCGGCGAGCAGTTTCGTGTGCGCCTACCGCTTCTGGGCCGGCACAGCGTTCATACTGCGCTGGCCGCCGCGGGCGCTGCTTACGCCGCCGGAATGAGTTGGGACGACATAGTGACCTCCCTGGCTTCCCTGGACGCCCAGGTGCGCCTGCTGGTGGCGCCGGGCTACAACGGCTCTACGCTGATTGACGATACCTATAACGCCTCGCCCGATTCCACCATCGCGGCCCTCAATCTTCTGGAGGAGATGCCGGGCGGGCGCATCGCGGTGCTGGGCGATATGCTGGAGCTTGGCAGTTACGCGCAGGAAGGCCATCTTAAAGTGGCGCGGCGGGCCACCGTAGCCGCCCAACGGCTGGTGGTCGTGGGCAGCCTGGGTCGCCTGATTGGCGAGGAAGCGTTGCGCGCGGGTATGGCCCCCGACCGTGTCTTCTTCGCCGCCGACAACCAGCAAGTAGTAGAATACCTGCGGCGCCTCCTCAAGCCGGGCGACCATGTGCTTGTGAAAGGCTCTCGCGGCTTGCGTATGGAAGAGATAGTAAACGCTCTCAAGGCGTAGAAAGCTGGATATATTGGCATCTCTTTTCCTCCCACTGCTGACTCTGGCTGCTGACACCTTAGCAGTAGCTTTCGGTTATCTACACAGCGTCCTCGGTTCTCATCACCTGATATTGGACCTCACTGTCACTCCCACCCCCACCCCCGGTGCAGGAGTTGGTTCTGCTTCGACTGTGGGCCTCCCTAAAGACGCGATGGTGCGCGGCCTGACCCTGGCCGCTGTCACCTTTTTACTCGGCCTGTTGGTGGGCAAGCCGACCATAAACTGGCTGCGCGACCACCGCATCGGCAAACACATCCGTATCGAAGGCCCCGAAAGTCACCAGGTCAAGACCGGCACCCCTACAATGGGCGGACTGATCTTCCTTATTCCGCTCGTGATCGCCATCGGAGTGTTTATGGACATCCCAAAGTTCAAGTCGCTCCTGCTGCCTTTGGGCATAGTGGTATCGTGCGGGATATTGGGTGGGTTCGACGATCTCTTGAGCACGGTGGTACGCAACCGAGGCGGGCTTGCGGGACGTTTCAAGATGGCCTGGCTACTGGTAATAGCCACAATCACAGCCTATATTCTACAGTACCTGCTGGGATACGGCGCTTTATTCCTGCCGTTTGTGTCTCCACCGGCTATACCTCTTGGGGTCTGGTATATGCCCTTCGCTATTCTTGCAATCGTAGGCATGGCAAACGCCGTCAATCTCACTGACGGACTGGATACGCTGGCGGGAGGCACCTCGGCAATCGCCTTTGTCTCCTACGGCGTAATCGCCTTCTTGCAAGGTCAAGAGCCGGTGGTTTACGTCTGCTTCGCCGCTGTGGGTGCGTTGCTTGCTTTTCTTTGGTTTAACGCGCACCCGGCCATGGTCTTCATGGGGGACGCAGGCTCTCTTACGCTGGGTGCGCTGCTGGCGGTGTGTGCCCTCATGACCCGGCAGTGGCTCCTTCTACCCATAGTTGGCATCGTCTTTGTGTTAGTTACCGTCTCTAGCATGCTGCAAGTGCTTTATTTCAAGATGACCGGCGGCAAGCGTCTCTTCAAGATTGCCCCCATCCACCACCACTTCGAGATGATAGGCTGGTCCGAGACCCAGATAACTATGCGCTTCTGGCTGGTCAGCATGGCGGCGGGGATGCTGGGCGTGGCCCTGGCGCTGGTGTAATGAGCGCCGAGGGTTGACCTGCATATGGTTTGGTATCTGGGTCGTTAAACACCACCTGTTTTACTGCACTATAATGTCATTAATCTCATCAGCGCCCACTAGGATCAGAAATAGATGACAGTTGCAATTAGCTTTCGGACTTCGAGAGCGGCTAGAGACGCGCTCTACCGACAATTTGAGGGCCGGATTGCGCTCAACCCCAAGTTGGATCGCCAGCTCGTCAGTTATCAAGCCGATAAAGAGACTCCATTTTACAGGTGGTTCAAGTACCGCGAAGGATTTACTTCGCGACTCGTGCAATATCTCTTAGAGGAGATTCGCCCCGGTCCGGGTGTGTTGCTCGACCCATTCGCAGGTTCCGGATCGGCGCTCTTCTCTTCGGCTACGCTTGGTTGGCGGTCTTGCGGGATCGAGGTGCTGCCAGTAGGTGTGTACGCAATGGAAGCAAGAAAAGCTGCCAGCAGAGTAGATACATATCTATTCGCTAGCATTGTCAATCATCTGAAGCATCTGGACTTTGCGCCATGGTATGACGAAGAATACGCCCTGAAGCACATTCCTATAACCAGAGGCGCTTTCCCGCTTGATACCGAGCGAGAACTTGTAAGCTACATCGCTTATTGCAACACTCAAATCGAAGATAAAGATGCGAGGAAACTCGCACTCTATGCCAGTTTCTGCATACTAGAAGATATAAGTTATACCCGCAAAGATGGACAGTACCTCCGCTGGGATTACCGATGTGGCCGCTCACAAGGCATGCGACCCTTCGATAAAGGCAGAATACTTTCTTTTGGTGAAGCAATCAGCGCGAAGTTGGACCAAATGGCCTGGGACCTAACAGGCCAGCGCACACGGACCACCGGACAGCTGGCCCTAGATTTCGGAGAGAATCAGGGATGTCCAATCACCACATATGCTTATGAACCCCAGATATTACAAGGTTCGTGCCTGGACATATTGCCTACCGTGCCGAGCGCGAGCATAGATACTTTCCTAACCTCACCGCCCTATGCTAACCGATACGATTACACGCGCACCTATGCTCTTGAATTGGTCTATCTCGGTGCTACCCGCGAGGATGTGATCAGGCTACGACAGAACATGCTCTCCTGCACGGTAGAGAATAGGGCCAAGCGGGCATACATGGAAAACCTCTACAGGACCTTGCATAGAGCAGCTGACTTCGAGCGCGTAGAAATTGCTTTCCAATCTCAGCAGGCGCTTCAAGAAGTGCTGTCAATCCTTGACGAAAAGAGGGTAAGGAACGAGCTAAACAATTCTAACATCGTCAGCTTAGTACGCAATTACTTCTACGAAATGTGTTTTGTTATCTACGAAATGGCCCGAATCCTCTCGCCGGGTGGCTATGTAATCATGGTGAACGACAACGTGCGCTATGCCGGCGAAGAAGTCCACGTAGACCTTATCCTCTCTGGTATGGCAGAGCAGTTCGGGCTTGTCACCGACAAAATATGGACGTTGTCGCGAGGGAAGGGCAACAGTAGTCAACAAATGGGCATCCATGGGCGCTCGGAACTAAGGAAGTGCATTTATATATGGAGACGACCTTAGGAGGCGAGTAAAGTTGCCGTCGTCTAACAAACAAAATACTTGGCAGGCGGACCAGCTTGCCAAGAGCCATTTCTTCCACCAGAAGCCGCATGAGTGGGCTTTGTTTGAGACACAGGATGAAATAGATAAGGTGCAAGGCGACGAGCTCACGTGGAATGATTCCGCCGAGCGTATGGCGCTGGGTATCTCTGAAAGCGCCTGGAACAAAATTATCCACCAGGGTATTAAACCAGTGCGCGTGTTTGCCCATCCATCAGTGCTCACCAGTTTACAGAGGAGCGTTGGCTACTACAGGATGCTGTCTATGGTCTCTCAAAAATCAACCCCACATGCAGGAGCCGACACTAAGCCATACGAGACAGGTAGGAGATTACCTACCAGGAAAAGGCACTCCTAATCGCCAGTCAATTAAATGCTATCATCAGCCAGCTAATAGAGACAGACATCACGATAGACTTCCGAGAGTTGGATATGTGGCGAGGTATGGCAGCGGGTAGTCAGGCTCAGGGTTCGTGGGGGAACAAGAAGGGGGACGATGCTGAAGAAGGTATTAGAAGTATTGTAAAACTTCGGCTTCGGGAGAAGGAACTGGTTTGTGACGCTGTAGGACACACCGATAAATTTCCACTGAAAGACGGGAGAACAATAGTTTTTGCCTCGGACCCTGATATTGCCTGCTACAGAAGCGGAACAATCGAAGTGGTCGTAGAAATAAAGGGCGGAATAGATACGGCAGGCGTGCATGAGCGCTATGGCGCGATCGGAAAGAGTTTTGAAAAGCCGAAGAAATCTAATCGCAACTGCACAACCGTTCTCGTGATCCAGGCGGTTTCCCTTACACAGACAGCGAGAGACGTGATAAGCAGCAACAATGCTATTGATTACTGGTTTACATTAGAGGATATCCTGGCTGACCCCAACAAGCGGAACGAGTTCTTAACTCTCCTCGGTATCTGAATTGCGTACCTTCGCCAAAGATACATCTCCCGATTATTCCGGCAAAAACATCCTCGTTATGGGCCTGGGGGTGCATGGGGGTGGGCTGGGCGTGGCTCGCTTTATGACCCGCAACGGCGCGAACGTGCGCGTGACCGACCTACGTACCGCCGACAAGATGCAGGCGTCTATTGATGCGCTTGTGCAGGAGGGCCTGCATATAGAGTACACGCTGGGTGAGCATCGAGAAGAGGACTTTTGGTGGGCCGACGTGGTGGTGAAGAACCCCGCCGTACCCCGCGATTCGCCCTGGATGGCGCTGGCCCGCAGCCTGGGCAAGCCTATCGAGATGGAGATCAGCCTCTTCTTGAAGCTGTGCCCCGCGCCCGTGACCGCTATCACCGGCACGAAGGGCAAGTCCACCACCGCCACTTGGACCTGGGAGATGCTGCGGCACTGGCGGCCCGATGCGGTGCTGGCGGGCAACCTGCGCGTGTCCGCCCTCGAAGCTCTACCCCAGATTACACCAGAGACACCTGTCGTGCTTGAGCTATCAAGCTGGCAGCTTGAGGGGTTGGAAGAGCCTGCCATCTCGCCCCATATCGGCGCGGTGACAAACCTATCGCCCGACCACATGGACCGCTATCACAACCTGGACGACTACGGCGCGGCCAAGAAGCTGATCTTCACCAACCAGCACCCCGAACGCCACGATTGGGCTGTCCTCAACGCCGACGACCCCATAGTATCCCAATGGGCCGCCGATGCGCCCGCAGACGTGGCCTGGTTTGGCCTGGACGCTCCCATCTCCAAAACGCCCGGTGTGTACGCCACAGAAGCAGGCCTTATCTGGTGCGGCCCTGATTCCACCCACCTCATCTTGTCAGACCTGAGCGAGATTCAGGTGCTTGGCCGCCATAGCCTGTCGAATGCCGCCTGCGCTGCCTGCGTCGCTATCCTTTCGGGCGCTCCCTTCGAGGCCGTTGCCGCCGGACTGCGCTCTTTCCGGGGCGTGCCCGACCGCCTGGAATACCTTGCTACCATTGGCGATGTGCGCTTCTACAACGACACCACCTCCACTACGCCCGCCTCTACCCAGGCCGCCCTCAATGCTCTGCAAGGGCCAATCGTCCTCATCGCGGGCGGGGCGGACAAGGGTCTCGACTTCGCCTCCCTGTCCCCCGCCGTGGCCTCCCGAACCGAAGCGGTCGCTCTCCTGGACGGCACCGCCACCGACCGCATGGAGCGACAGTTCCGCGCCGCCGGAGCGAATATCCTGGGCCGCTACGCCGACTTCGAGCAGGCCATCCGCACCGCCTGGCAGGCCGCACCCCAGGGCGGCTCGGTCCTCCTCTCCCCCGCTACCGCCTCCTTCGGCATGTTCACCAACGAGTTCCACCGAGGCGAGCGCTTCCGCTCCATAGTCTCCCACCTTGTGGAAAACCCCTCCCCTTCCCCACCCAGTAGTGTAGATTAAGCTTTACAGCTATCAGCTATAAGCTTTGTAACTC
>JBBSGN010000095.1:0-7981 GCA_038254085.1 Chloroflexia bacterium
AAACTGCGCGCCCGGCGTGGCTGAGATCAAGGACAAGCAGTAGTATGGTTCAGTGAGTGACCGGGCGGTCCGGTAAGAGAAGGCAGTGTACTTAGTCAGGAGGGAGGCCACGCGGTCTCCCTTCTGCTGTTGGAGGGGTGTTATGTAAGTCAGCGCCGATTGACGATGTAGATGCCAGTCAACACCAGCACGCCCCCGCCTATCTGGTAGATTGAGAGGTCTTCGCCCAGCAGAGGAACGGCCAGGATGGCGGTGATGACGGGCTGCGAAAGGAGCGATACGGCGGTGGTGGACGCCGGGAGGTGGCCCAGAGCGTAGTTGATGAAGAGCCAGCCCAGCACGTGCGAGATGAGACCGAGAGCAAGCAGGGCCAGGTAGGTGTCGGGGGAGAAACCCGCCAGCTTGAGGCCCGTAGCCAGCACATAGACCAACAAGACCAGGGAAGCGGCCACCGACGACAGCCACATGAAGGGGAGGGTGCCCAGGTAGCGCCGGGCACGCTGGGTGTCGAGCAGGTAGCCCGCATAGAAGAGGCTGGAGCATAGGGCTAACAGGTCGCCCCAGCCGAGGTTAGGGTGGATGAAAACGTCGCGGCCCACCACTATAAAGGCCCCCGCAAGGGCCAGGAGCATCCCCGACCAGAAGCGCCGCCGCAGGCTCTCGTTGAAGAGCAAGGTTGCGCCGAGGCTGACCCAAAGGGTGGAGGTGTTGCCGAGCAGGGTGGAGTTGGCGGCAGATGTGAAGCTGAGGGAGGTGTTCCAGAAACCGAGGTCGAGGGCGAAGAACAGCCCGGCCAGCGCGGCCAGTCCGAGCGCGAGACGGCTGATGCCCTTACGCTGTGAGGCCGTCGAATTGCGCTGCCTGGCCTGCTGCAAGACAAACGGGATTGCAAGCACAACGGTAGCGATAGCCACCCGATATAGGCCCGACACCGGCCCGTCCACGCCCGCCCACTTGGTAAAGATGGCCGAGAAGCCGATGCACACCGCGCCGAGCGCGAGGGCGGCGTAAGCGCGCAATCCGGGGCTTTGCAGCTTCGCAGGGGATACGGGTCGGGGGTCTGGGGTCTGGGCCTGGGGGGTGCAGGTGTCTTTGGTGACGGTCATGTTGTAGATATTTTACTACTTTTACCGGATAGGGGAGATTCGCTACGGGGCAGGGCGAGTCGCTGATGCGCCCGCTTATGTTTGGGCCGGTAATACCTGCGGGTATGCCCCACGTGAGGGTCGCGCCCGATGCCGAGAGGGCCGTAGGCTAGGCGACTGCCGAACCCTGATCTCTGGCCGCTCCTTCCTGCTCCTGATACTGTAGCTGATACAGGCGGTAGTAGTAGTCGTTGCGGGCCATTAGCTCTTCGTGGGTGCCCTCTTCCACTATGCGGCCTTTGTGCAGCACGATTATGCGGTCTACATGCTTGATGGTCGAGAGGCGGTGGGCGATGATGATGCTGGTGCGCGGCCCCGCATCAATTTATACAGGGCGTCCTGGATCAGCGCCTCGGTCTCAGTGTCCACGCTGGAGGTGGCCTCGTCCATGACCAGCAGCACGGCGGGGTTGAAGGCGATGGCGCGAGCAAAGGTGAGGAGTTGGCGCTGGCCCACCGACAGATTGGCTCCTCGCTCCTTTACCTCATGCTGGTAGCCGTCCGAGAAGCGGTCTATGAAGGTGTCGGCGTTGACGAACTCGGCGGCGTGGCGCACCTGCTCGTCGCTGATGTCCTCATCCAGCAGGCGAATATTGCGGGCAATCGTGCCCGAGAACAGCACCGGGTCTTGCAGCACCACTCCGATGTGACGGCGCAGATCGCGCTGGGCCACGTCGCGCACGTCCACCCCGTCAAGCAGTATCTGGCCTTGCTGCACGTCGTAGAAGCGGCTGAGGAGGCTGATAATGCTGGTCTTGCCCGCGCCGGTCGCGCCGACGATGGCGACGCTGGCGCCCGCCGGTATGGTGAAACTCACGTCTTTGAGGACAGGCTCGTTGGGGTTGTAGGCGAAGTGGACGTGGCGAAGCTCGATGTTGCCCACCACCTGGCCGAGCGGTGCGGGGTTGGGTGGGTCCAGCACCGTCGGTTCTTCGTCCAGGAGCATGAAGACGCGCTCGGAGGCGGCCATAGCGGCCTGCATGATGTTGTACTTCTCGGCCAGGTCGCGTATCGGCTGGAAGGCGCGGTCGGTATAGAGGAAGAAGGAAACCAGCACGCCCACCGTGACCGTGCCCACCAGCACCGCACCCGAGCCGTACCAGAGAAGCGCCGAGATCGCCAATGTAGAGAGGAAGCTGACGATGGGGTAGAAGTAGGCGTACACCCGGAGGGCGTCCACATTAGCCTGCAAGTAATCCTTGTTGAGCGCGTCGAACTCGTTGAATTGACGCTTCTGGCGGTTGAAAAGCTGCACCACCAGCATACCGGAGATGTTCTCCTGCAAGAAGGCGTTGACGCGAGCCAGGCGAACGCGCTGCTGGCGGTAGGTGGTCCTCATGGCCTTCTGAAACCGGAAGCTGGCGAGGGCGATTAGGGGCAGCACGACCAGGGTGACCAGGGCAAGCTGCCAACTCATCAAGAACATCACGATCACTACGCCGACCAGCGTCACCAGGTCGCCCACGATGGTGACCACGCCCGAACTGACAAGCTCGTTGAGGGCGTCCACGTCGTTAGTCAGGCGGCTAATCAGGCGGCCCACCGGATTGCGGTCGAAGTATGAGAGCGATTGGTACTGAAGGTGCGAGAATATTTGCAGGCGTATGTCGTACATGATGTTCTGCCCAACCACCTGCATGACGTAGTTGTGGGCGTAACGCAGCACGAAGCCCAGCGCCAGCGAACCGAGGAAGAGGGCCACTATCGGCGTCAACGCTTCTGGCTTGCCCGGCACGATGGCGTTGTCGATCGCCAGCCTGGTCAGATATGGCCCGGCAAGCTCTACCGCGCCGGTGGCGAAGATGAGGAGGAAGGCGACGAACACCTTCCCCTTGTAAGGGCGCAGGTAGGCCAGCACCCGCCGCATGAGACGCGCGTCGTAAGCCTTGCCGAGGATTTCGTCTTCGTGGATTATGGTTGTTCCGGCCATTTCTCTCCTAAGAACGCCTAACAAGACCATTGCACCGCCCCTACAAGCAGTTTTGCTAGAGGCTCTAAGTGCTGAGGTCTACTTTATGACCACCCAGGATTTTATCACGGATCATCAAGGGGTTCGAAAGCATCCGCGCCATAGAACGCGACGATCTCAGAAGCAGCCTCTAATATATCCTGGCGCAACTCCTCCGGTTCCAAAACCGCCACCTTCGTGCCCACACCGAGCAGGCGACCACACGCTTCTTCGGCACTCTCGAATATCAGGGTCAGGGTGATATAGCCGTCAGTGTCAGGTGGGCCAGCCTGGTCAATCAGGGTGCGGACTTCTTCACCGTACACTCTGGGCAGAACCGAGATATAATCGGGGGCGACGCGCAGCTTCACGGGGTACTTGAACAGGCCCGCCTCGAACTCGGCGCACCATTCGGCCCAATACGCCTGTAAGTCGAACCCGTGCGGTCTGGCGAAAGGCTCCTCGGTCAACTCGACGGAAAGCACCCGCGACACGCGGTAGACCTGCATCATGCGCCTTGCGGTCTGCACATTGGTGACGCCGAACGGCAAACGCGGACCCGACATAGCGCCCACCATGTACCAGACGTTCGCCTTGGCAACCAGCCCGTACGGCTCAATCGAGCGCCTGACGCGAGCGCCGTCGCCGCGCTGGTAAGCCAGTAGCACCCGAAGGCCCCGCCACACGGCCTCCTGCAACATCGCAAGGAAGGGTGCAGGCTCGGTGGGGTGGAACCACCGGGCCGTGTCCACATGGATGCGCTGGCGGGTGCGCTCCAGGTCAAGCCGGTGAGACGATGGCAGGGCCGCCGACAGCTTCAGCACGGCGGCCTCTACAGCCTTGTCCAGACCGAGGCCCGCCAGCGAAGCCGGAGCCAACGACAGGAACAGCCCTCGCACCTCGGCTTCGGTAAGCCCCGTGAGGTTGGTCGTGTACTTTTCCGGGAGGAAGCAGCCCCCGCCCGGCCCCGACTCGGTAAGCACCGGCACGCCCGCCGCGCTAAGGGCTTCCAGGTCGCGGTAGACGGTGCGCTCGGATACCTCCAGCTCGCGCGCCAGGTCGCCGGCCGTGGTCTTCCCTCTAGCCTGTAAAAGCATCAAGATAGAAAGCAGTCTGTCTGCGCGCACTTCATTCCTCCCAACATCAAAACTGCCTCAATTATACCACTAATCACTGACAAAGGATGTCAACGACTCGGTGCTACAATTAGATTGTTGGCAGTGAAGCAGAATATGCAACCAGTTATGAGGAGGCCAAGAGAATGATCATAAGCTATGTTGGGGCAATTAACGATTGGGAAGGCGCATCACGGGGCGTGCGCCGCTCGCGTGCTTCTCTCCATTTCAACACATTCCGCAGGCGGCGCTGGTTGGTGGTGCAACTGGTGAGTGCGCCGCTTGAAGACCCGCAGGAAGATGCCGGGCACGCAGCAAACAGGTGTGTCGAGACGCGAGGTCAGAGGGCGGTCTCGCTTCAGCGCCTGGTAGACGATTATTCTACTTCGCTGTTTGTGCGGCGCTGCTTCTAAGGTGGCCGTATGGGGCCAGATTGCGTAGATCTGATGCAAAGTCTGCATTACTCTTAGCAGCTTTGAAAGGAAGGTATAGACATGGCAAAACTTCTCGGACCCGATTTTATCAGCTTGCAGGTGCGCAACGTCTCCACCTCGCGCGCGTTCTACACAGAGATGTTGGGCTTGGCTGTCGATGCGCGCTTCGACACTCCCGATGTTGTCCTCTTCGATACCAGCACAATCCCCTTTGCTCTCAGCGAAGCAAAAGTGGACTTGGATGAAGCGCCGCAGCCGGGGCGGGGTGTGGCGCTCTGGATTGATTGCGATAATGTCAATGAGTTGCATGCCAAATTGGAAGCGGCAGGAGCCACCGTCATCACACAACCCTATGATGGTCCATTTGGGCGCACCTTCGTCTTTGCCGATCCCGATGGATACCGGATCACGGCCAACCAGAACCCCTGGGACCGCTTTCCTCTAGGCGGCAGTCGTCAGAGCTAGAGAAGCCATTCCATTATGATACGGACGCACGGCTTCATACCGTGGAGCAAGATTGACATTTGGCTGCGTGGATTCCGGTCCATCTGGATCAGTACAACGCGACCAGACGGGCGACCACACGCGGTGCCCGTCTGGTATTTGTGGGACGGCCAGCACATCTATTTCGCTACCAAGCGCACCTCGCAAAAGGCCCGCAATCTGGCTCGACAACCCTGGACGGTGGCGCATGCCGGGGACGGAGACGACGTAATCATCCTGGAAGGGCCTTCGGCCGTGGTCACCGACCCCAAAGAGCTTGAGCGCCTGAACACGGCCTACATGGAGAAGTATGTAGACCCACACAGCGGCGCACAGGCTACGATCTCTAACGACGGAGATAACGTGTACCGAGTGCGGGTAGAGCGCGTTATGGTGTGGGAGTACGGGGCTGTGGCTACGCGGACCGATTGGGTAAGCGAGCCATAAGACCATGCCAATCTACGCATAGTGGCCGAACTTGCGAGCAAGGCCGAAGGAGCGGCAAGGGTGACAGGCCCATACCGGATGTGGAAAACTCGGCCCGCAGACCGATTGACCAGCCCTCTTTCCCTCTGTTATACTGGCTTGGCAGTTGAACGCTTGTTCTGATTATGTCTACCTAAGTGGCCTTTTTGACGGCCGAGCGGCCCGCTACTATTTTAGATGCAAGATTGATATGGCCCGTCGGATCGGGCGTGGGAGGCGAATGCGCTTCGGACTTTCCATACCGAACTTCAGCGAATATAGCAACCCGCGCATGCTGGTGGACATAGCGCGCGAGGCCGAAGACGCAGGCTGGGACGGTGTTTTTCTTTGGGATCACATGCTCTGGCTCGGCAGCCAGCCGGTCGGCGATACTTGGACCGCCCTCACTGCCATCGCGATGGCTACCGAGCGTATCAAACTGGGGCCAATGATCACGCCTGTTCCCCGCTACCTCCCCTGGCGGCTGGCGCGAGAAGCCGTCACCCTGGACCACCTCTCGGCCGGGCGGCTGGTGCTGGGTGTCGGCATCGGGGGCGACTGGTTCGGTGACTACAGCGCCTTCGACCAGCCCACAGATGACAAGACCCACGCGGAGATGCTTGACGAGGGACTAGCCGTCATAACCGGCCTGTGGAGCGGCGAGCCATTCAGCTTCGAAGGACGTTATTTTCGCATCAGCAATGCCCAACTCCTTCCTAGGCCGTTGCATCAGCCACGCATCCCGATCTGGGTAGCAGGCATGTGGCCTAACAAGAGGCCCTTCCGCCGTGCCGCCAGGTGGGACGGCGTGGTGCCCGAAGGCCGGGACGAGAAAGTGCTCACGCCAGGCGACTACAGAGAGCTGCTTGCCTTCATAACGGAACATCGGACAGACGACGGCCCATTCGACGTGACCCACTTGGGTGAGACTGTCGGCAGCGACCCGGCGCAGGCCACAGCACTTACAGCCTCTTACGCCGAAGCCGGGGTCACCTGGTGGCTAGAGGGTATCTACGGCCGGCGCGGGCCGCTCGAGGAGATGCGCGAGCGGGTGCGACAGGGGCCGCCACCCTTATTCAGATAGGGGGCTTGTACCTATCTATGGATGAGGGATAAGACGGAAACGAGAGACTTGCCCTAATCGGCTATATCTCAAGAGGAAATAATTGAAGCAGTGTTTGGTACAAACCGATTCTGATCGAGCCTCCCCCAGGCTGATGCCGATCAGGGGCGTTTACTGCTCTTGCTTTAACCTCACTGAATAGGGGATAATAGTATGTTACGAGCTTATAACAAGTCGGATCAAAGAAAAGGATATTCCCTGGAAGCTATGCCGCAGGTAGAGCACCAGCGCTTGCCCGGCCACGCGCAGACCCACATCGTCGTGCGCGGGGCGCGCGAGCACAATCTTAAGAACATAGACGTTGCCATACCCCGCGATAAGCTGGTGGTCATCACCGGCCTATCGGGTTCCGGCAAGTCATCGTTGGCGTTCGACACTATTTACGCTGAAGGGCAGCGCCGCTACGTCGAGTCGCTGTCGGCTTACGCGCGCCAATTCCTCGGCCAGATGGAGAAGCCCGACGTAGACCTGATCGAAGGGCTGTCGCCTGCTATCTCGATTGACCAGAAGGGCGCGTCGCGCAACCCACGCTCGACAGTCGGCACCATCACCGAGATATACGACTATATGCGCCTCCTGTATGCGCGTGTGGGCCATCCGCACTGCCCCAACTGCGGCCGCGAGATCCACCAGCAGACCGTACAGGAGATAGTAGACGCCGTGCAGTCCCTCCCCGAAGGCTCGCGCATCATGGTGCTCGCCCCGATCATCCGCGACCGCAAAGGCGAGCACCAGAAGGTCATGGAAGACCTCCGCAAGGCCGGCTACGTGCGCGCCCGCATAGACGGCGAAGTGCGCGACCTCGACACCCAGATAGACCTCGAAAAGTACAAAATGCACACCATAGAGGCAGTAGTGGACCGGCTGGTTGTCCATGCTCCTGGCGAGGCGACCGACGAGTCAATCCAAAATCCGATTGACCCGGATAGAGCGAGGCTGGCCGACTCGGTCGAGACGGCTATCAAGCTGGGGCAGGGAATAGTGATGGTCTCTATTACGGGCGGCGAGGAGCTTATGTTCTCCGAGCACTTCTCCTGTCCGAACTGCGGCATCTCTTTGGGCGCTATCGAGCCGCGCAGTTTCTCGTTCAACTCGCCTCACGGGGCGTGCCCGGTCTGCACCGGCCTCGGCACGCAGGTCGAGCCGGACCCGGAGCTTATCGTGCCCGACCTGAACGTAAGCATAATCGAGGGCGGGCTGGCTCCCTGGGCACGCTCGATACAGCAAGGCGACAGCTATATGCTGGAGACCTTAGAGGCGGTGGGCCGA